>CAZOVQ010000012.1:0-17888 GCA_964583195.1 uncultured Thiobacillus sp. | reverse complement strand
GTGGGCGGCATCGAATACACCGTCAACCCCAACAAGAAAATCGGCGAGCGCATCAGCGACATGATGCTGAAGGGCAAGCCGGTCGAAGCCGACAAGACCTACAAGGTGGCGGGCTGGGCGCCGGTGGGCGAAGGTGCCACCGGCGAACCGGTGTGGGACGTGGTGGCCGCTTATCTGCGCGACAGGAAGACCATCAAGGGCGTCAAGCTCAACACGCCGAAAATCGTCGGCATCGGCAGGAACAACCCCGGCATCGCCGATTACGACGGCGTCATCGCCTGACCCGGCGCGGCGCGGCGACACCAGGGGGGCTTCGGCCCCCTTTTTTGTCGCGCGCGTCATGGCAGACGCACGCGGCCGACTGATGCACAATGCAGATTCGCTACGAAACGCCGTTCCCATGCACGACACCCTACCGCTGCTCCTGGCCACCGATTTTCCGCCGCTCGTGCGCAGGCGCCCCACCACCCTGCAAGTGAATCTGGGCTACCGCTGCAATCAGAGCTGCCTGCACTGCCACGTCAACGCCGGTCCGAACCGTACCGAGGCCCTGGACGACGCCAACGTCGAACTCATCCCGCGCGTGCTGCGCGCGCGCGGGCTCGCCGTGCTCGACCTCACCGGCGGCGCCCCCGAACTGCATCCGCGCTTTCGCTGGCTGGTCGAGACGGCGCGCGCGCAGGGCGTCAGGGTGGTCGACCGCTGCAACCTCAGCATCCTGTCCGAACCGGGGCAGGAGACGCTGGCCGAATTTCTCGCTGTCCAACAGGTCGAAATCGTCGCCTCGCTGCCCTGCTATCTAGAAGAGAACGTCGACGCCCAGCGCGGCCGCGGCGTGTTCGAGCGCAGCATCGCCGGCCTGCGGCAGCTCAACGCGTTCGGCTACGGCCGGGGCGACGGCCTGCTGCTCAATCTCGTCTACAATCCGCAGGGGCCCGGCCTGCCGCCCGCGCAGGACGGTCTGGAAGCCGCCTACCAGCGCGAACTCGCCGCGCGTTACGGCATCGTCTTCGACCGTCTCTACACGCTCGCCAACATGCCCATCCTGCGCTTCGGCAGCACGCTGGTGTCGAAGGGCCAGTTTGCCGACTACATGGCGCTGCTCAAGTCCAGTCACACGCCCGCCAACATCGACCAGGTGATGTGCCGCGACCTCGTCAGCGTGGACTGGCGCGGCCGCCTCTACGACTGCGACTTCAACCAGATGCTGGGCATGGCTGCCGCCGGCCCGGCGAGGCTTGCCGATTTACTGGACAGCGACCCCACCGGCCAGCCGATCCGCGTCGCCGACCACTGCTACGGCTGCACCGCGGGGCAGGGCAGCAGTTGCGGCGGCGCGCTCGCAGCATGAAACCCTGGAAGAAGCCGCGCCGTTTCGATCGCAACCTGATCGTCATCGGTGCCGGCGCCGGCGGCCTGGTCGCCGCCTATATCGCCGCCGCGCTGAAAGCCCGCGTCACCCTGATCGAAAAACACCGCATGGGCGGCGACTGTCTCAACACCGGCTGCGTGCCCTCCAAGGCGCTGATCCGCTCCGCGAAACTGCTCGCGCAGATCGCGCGCGCGCAGGACTTCGGCATCCGCAGCGCACGCGCTGAATTCGATTTTGCCGAAGTCATGGAACGCGTGCAGCAGGCAGTGCGGCAAATCGAACCGCACGATTCCGTCGAGCGTTACACCGCACTGGGCGTCGAGGTGATCGCCGGCACGGCGAGGCTGGTCTCGCCCTGGGAGGTCGAAATCGCCCGCCAGGACGGCACCGCGCAGCGGCTCAGTGCGCGCGGCCTCGTCGTCGCCGCCGGCGCGCAGCCGCGCATTCCCGAGCTTCCCGGCCTCGATGCCGTCGGCTATTTCACCTCCGACACGATCTGGACGCTGCGCGAACGACCGCGACGCCTCGTGGTGCTGGGTGGCGGGCCGATCGGCTGTGAACTGGCGCAGGCCTTCGCCCGTCTCGGCTCGCACGTCACCCTCGTGCAGCACGGCACCTGCCTGCTCAATCACGAAGACCCGGACGTGTCCGCCTTCGTCGCGCAGCGGTTCACGGCCGAAGGCATGGCAGTGCACTGCGGATACGAGGCAAAACGCTGCCTCGTCGAGAACGGCGAACGCCTGCTCGTGGCCGAGCACGCCGGACAGACCCTGCGGCTTCCCTTCGACGCCCTGCTGCTCGCCGTCGGCCGCCGCGCCAATCTCGAAGGCTACGGTCTGGAGACGCTGGGCGTGAAAACCGCGCGCAGCATCGAAACCAACGCCTTCATGCAGACCAGCCATCCCAGCGTCTACGCCGTGGGCGATGTCGCCGGGCCGTTCCAGTTCACACACACCGCGGCGCATCAGGCCTGGTACGCCGCGGTCAACAGCCTTCTCGACCCCTTCTGGAAATTCCGCACCGACTACTCGACGATTCCGCGTGTCACCTTCACCGACCCGGAAATCGCGCGCGCCGGGCTCAACGAAACCGAGGCGCGCGCACAGGGCATCGCCTTCGAGACCACGCGCTTCGATCTCGCCGAACTCGACCGCGCCATCGTCGATGGCGCGGCGGCGGGTTTCGTCAAGGTACTGACCGTGCCCGGCAAGGATCGCATTCTCGGCGCAACGATCGTCGGCGAACACGCCGGCGAGCTCATCGCCGAATACGCGCTGGCGATGAAACACGGTCTCGGGCTGAATAAAATCCTCGCCACCGTGCACGCCTACCCGACCTTTGCCGAAGCCAGCAAGTACGCCGCCGGCGTCTGGAAAAAGGCGCACGCGCCGCAGCGCCTGCTGCGCTGGGTCGAGCGCTTCCACGCCTGGCGTCGCGGATGAAGATCGCCATGCACTTTATCGACCGCATTCCGCTCGTACCGCTCGTCTTGTTCACGCTCTTCATGCTGGGCGCCCCCTTCGTTCCCGAACCGCATCTGCTGGAAAAAATGCGCATGCTGTCCGAAGGCACGCTCACGCGCGCGCTCGACATCTTCGACGTGTTCTGGCACCTGCTGCCGGCGCTGCTGCTCGCGCTCAGACTGGCCCGACAACGCAACAGAGGATGAGTCCGCATGCGCCTGTCCATCGTCGTCCCCGTCCTCGATGAAGCCGCAGGCATCGCCGCCACGCTGGCCGGCTTGCAGGCGCTGCGCGCGCAGGGACACGAAGTCGTCGTGGTCGATGGCGGCAGCCGCGACGCCACGCAAGACATTGCGCAGCCGCTCGCCGACCGCTTCGTTGCCAGCCCGCGCGGCCGCGCCGCGCAGATGAACGCCGGCGCACGCAGCGCGCACGGCGATGCCCTGCTCTTCCTGCACGCCGACACGCGCCTGCCGGAGCACGCGCTCGCCAGCGTCGAACAGGCCTTGCGGCAGCGGCTCTGGGGCCGTTTCGACGTGAGGATCGCGGGCCGTTCGCGCTGGCTGCCGCTCATCGCCGCAATGATGAATGCGCGCTCGCGCCTCACTGGCATCGCCACCGGCGACCAGGCGCTCTTCGTCACGCGCGCCGCCTTCGACGCCGTCGGTGGCTTCCCCGCGCAGCCCTTGATGGAAGATATCGAACTGTCGCGACGCCTCAAACGCATCGGCAAACCCGCCTGCCTGCGCGACCGCGTGATAACTTCAGGCCGCCGCTGGGACGCGCACGGCGCATGGCCCACCATCTTCCTCATGTGGCGGCTGCGCTTCGACTACTGGCGCGGCGTGCCCGCGGAGCGCCTCGTCGCGCGCTACCACGCCGGCCCCTTCGAAGCAGCGTTGCGGCGGGAAGGTATTCCCGCCCTACGTCGCTGAATTTTCACAAGGAGGACACGAGGACGGGAGGAAAAGCGCTGCTCGTCCGGTTTGACTTTCCGCTGGTCCTCCTGTCCTCATTGTTTTTTTGAACCCAGGTTGAAACCCGTGCGCATCCTCGTCTTCGCCAAGGCACCCGTACCGGGGCAAGTGAAAACCCGCCTGATCCCCGCGCTCGGCGCGGACGGTGCCGCGCGGCTCGCGGCGCACCTGCTCGGGCTGGCGCTGCGGCAGGCGCAGCAGGCCGCGCTCGGCCCGGTGGAACTGTGCATGAGTCCCGCGCCCGATGCGCCCGAATGGGCCGGCATCGCGCTTCCGTCTGACATCGAAACCCGCGACCAGGGCGAAGGCGACCTCGGCGCCCGCATGGCGCGCGCCGCACGCCGCAGCCTCGAACACGGCGAGGCCGTGCTGCTCACCGGCACCGACTGCCCCACGCTCACCGCCACGCATCTTCGCGACGCCGCGCGCCGGCTCGCCGCGCACGATGCCGTGCTCATCCCCGCCAGCGACGGCGGCTATCCGCTGCTCGGTCTTGCGCGCTTCGACGCGAGCCTGTTCACCGACATGCCCTGGAGCACCGATGCCGTCGCCCGCCTCACGCTCGAACGCATCGCCGCGCTCGGCTGGCGCGTCTGGATCGGGCCGACACTCGACGACATCGACACGCCAGAGGATCTGGTCCGCGCAGGCCCGATTTCCGGATTCGGGTTCGCATGCGGAGACGCCGCATGAACGCCCCGCGTCTGATCCAGGTCAGCACCGACGATCCGGCGGCGATCCGCACCGAGCTCGTCGCCGGCCTCACGGCGCCGCATGCTGCGCTGTCGCCCCGGTTCCTCTACGATGCCCTGGGCTCGCGCCTCTTCGCCGCCATTACCGAATTGCCCGAGTACTATCCCACGCGCACCGAAGCGGCCATCTTCCGCACCCACCTGCCTGCCATCGCCACCAGCGTCGGCCCGGCGCCGACGCTAGTGTATCTGGGCGCCGGCAATTGCGAAAAGGCCGCGCGCCTGTTCGAGACGCTGGCGGTACAGCGCTACGTGGCGGTGGATATTTCCGCCGACTACCTGCGCGTATCCCTGCGCCGCCTGCAAGGCGAATATCCGGCAGTGGAGATGCTCGGCATCGGCCTCGATTTTTCCGCCCGCCTCGACCTGCCGGCGGAAATCGGCCCCGGCCCGCGCCTGCTGTTCTACCCTGGCTCCAGCATCGGCAATTTCGCGCCCGACGCGGCGCTGGATTTTCTGCGACAGGCACGCGCCGCCTGCGCCGGCGGCGCGCTGCTCGTCGGCGTCGATCTGCTGAAGCCCATCGAAATTCTCGAACCCGCCTACGACGACGCGCTGGGCGTGACCGCCGCCTTCAACCGCAACCTGCTGCACCACCTCAACCATCTCATCGGCACCGATTTCGCCCTCGCCGACTGGCGTCACGTGGCGTTTTTCAACCGCGTCGAATCGCGCATCGAAATGCACCTCGAAGCGGTGCGCGATGCAAGCGTCTACTGGCCCGGAGGCTCGCGCCGCTTCGCGCGGGGCGAACGCATACACACCGAGAATTCGTACAAGTGGCATGCCGACGATTTCGCCGACCTGCTGCGCGCGGCGGGTTTCCGCGAACCCCATTCGTGGCGCGACGCACGCGGCTGGTTCGCGGTGTTCGCGGCCAAGGCCTGAGCCGTGCTTCCTGCCTTCTCAAACGGCGCAGCTGCGAAATCCGGCGTAGAGGTCGTTGCGTTCCGGGGTGAAGAAATTGCGATAGCGCGGATGCGCCATGCGCGGCACGGTGGCCCGGCTGGCGCCGCGCAGCACCTGGCGGTCGCCGAACCAGGGCGCGGAATAATCGCGGTAGGGATGCGGCGCGAAACCGGGATAGGCCTGAAAACGGCAGGCGCTCCATTCCCACACCGCGCCCCAATGAAAATCAGGCTGCGTCAGGGCGGCGCATTCCCACTCCGCCTCGGTCGGCAGACGCCGCCCCGCCCAGCGGCACCAGGCTTCGGCTTCGTGCAGCGCGAGATGCACCGCGGCAGCATCGGGATCGAGCGCCTGCCAAACGCCGAAACGCCGGCATTCCCAGCCTTCGCCGCTGCGGCGCAGATAGCGCGGCGGCACGGCGCCCGTGGCCTCAAGGTAGGGCAGGTAGCGCCGCCAGCTCAGCGGCTGGCGGTCGATCTCGAAGGCTTCGATCTCGACCGCGTGCGCGCCCAGCTCGTTGTCGAAGGCGAAGCCCGCCCCATGCCAGCCCAGCGGCCAGACCTGGGCGGGCACGACCAGCGTGCCCGTTTCTGTCAGGGGCGCCGGCTCGGGACACAGGCCCGCCGGCAGCGGCATGTCCAGCGCCTGCGCCATGTAGGTGGCGGCCTCGGCGTGCATGTCCTCATGGAACAGCACCAGACGATAGAAATACAGACCGGCGTCGGTTTCCGGCGCGTCGTCCAGCAAGGCCAGGGTTTCCTCCAGACCGGCGGCGAGATACGCGCGGGTGGCGGCCAGTCCCGGCAGCGGCAGTTGCCAGCGGCGCGCGTGTCCGACATGGCTGGAGTCGTACAGCGCATCGGCGCCGGGCAGGCGGCCGGGCAGCCGCGCGTGCCCGGGATCGCAGTCCACCCCGAGGCCACGCTGCCGGTTGCGGGCAATCCACCCATCCTGGAACCAGCCCACGTGGCCCGCTTCCCACAGCGGCGGATTGAGTTGTGGCGAATACGGCACCGACAGCGCTTCGCCGAGCGCGGCGACCTGCGCATCGAGCAGGGCCAGGGTGCGTGCGCGGCTGTCCGTCAGGGCGGCGGCGAGAGCTTCGCGGCCGCCGCGGCGGGCGGCCTCGGCGAGAGCATGCGGCATGGCGGGAGGACAAAGGGTGGCTGACGTGTCCAGTATGCCCCAGGTGGTCATCGTCAGTCCCTACCTGCGCGCCGCCAACAACGGCAACTGGCGCACCGCCCTGCGCTGGCGCCATCACCTGGCCGGCGTCTGCCACGCCCGCATCGTCGATGCGTGGCCGGACGCGCACGCCGCGCGCGATGCGGCGATGATCGCCCTGCACGCGCGCCGTTCCGCCGTCGCCATCGCCGCCTGGCACGCCGTTCATCCGCAGCGCGGACTGGCCGTCGTGCTTACCGGCACCGACCTCTACCGCGACATCCACACCGACGCCGAAGCGCGCCGCGCGCTCGATCACGCGCATTGTCTGGTGGCCCTGCAGGAACACGCGCCCCAGTCGCTGCCGGCCGAAGTGCGCGACAAGGCGCGCGTGATTGTCCAGTCGGCGGCCGCGCGCCTGCCGTTGGAAAAAACCGGCCGTCACCTCACTGCGCTCGCGGTCGGCCACCTGCGCGAGGAAAAATCGCCGGACACGCTCTTTGCCGCCGCGCACCTGCTGGCCGCGCGCACCGACGTGCGCATCGACCACATCGGCGCCGCCCTCGACCCCGTCCTCGCCAGCGCGGCGCGTGCCACTTCGGCCGAGGCGCCGCAGTACCGCTGGCTCGGCGGTCTACCGCACGAGACCACCCGGCGCCGCATCCAGCGCGCGCACGTGCTGGTGCATCCCAGCCGCATGGAAGGCGGAGCGCATGTCATCATCGAGGCCGTGACCAGCGGCACGCCGGTGCTGGCCTCGCGCGTGGACGGCAACGTCGGCATGCTGGGCGAGGACTACGCCGGCTACTTTGCCTGGGGCGATGCCCCGGCACTGGCCACACTGCTTCTGCGCTGCCGCGAAGACGCCGCCTTTCTGCACGCGCTAGAAGCGCAATGCCGCCGGCGCGCGCCGCTGTTCGAGCCCGCCGCCGAAGCGGCGGCGCTGCGGTGTCTGCTCAACGATTTGCTGCACCTTGCTTCACGTTAAGGATCACGAATGCACGCCATGGAATCCCCGGTCCTGCGGGACATCGTTCTCGTCGGCGGCGGCCACAGCCACGCCGTCGCGCTGCGCATGTGGGCAATGCAACCCGTGCCCGGCGCGCGTCTCACGCTCATCTGCACCGACACCGAAACGCCCTACTCCGGCATGCTGCCCGGCTTCATCGCCGGCCACTACAGCTGCGAGGAGGTGCACATCGACGTGCGCCGCCTGGCCGAATTCGCAGGCGCGCGCTACTACCAGGACGAAGTCATCGGCATCGACCGCGCGACGCAGCGCGTGCTCTGCCGCCACCGTCCGCCAGTCGCCTACGATCTGCTCTCTCTCAACATCGGCTCCACGCCACACCTGACGGGCGTGGCCGGCGCCGATGCCCACGCCGTACCGGTGAAGCCCATCCGCCAATTCACCCGGCGCCTGCGGGCGCTGGTGGAACGGGTGCGCTCGCACGCGGGCAGCTTCACGCTTGCCGTGGTCGGCGCCGGCGCCGGCGGCGTCGAAATGGCGCTCTCCCTGCACACCCGCCTGCACCGCGAAATCCGCGCCCAGGGCCGCGATCCGGACTCGCTCCGCGTGCACCTCTTCGGCGCCGACGCCGACATCCTGCCCACCCACAACCGCAGGGTGCGCCGTGCCTTCGAAAACGTGCTCGCCGAACGCGGCATCGTCGTGCACCGCGGCGCGGAAGTGGTGGCGGTGGACGCGGGCACTCTGACCACGCGTCGCGGCGAGTCGTTGGCGGTGGACGAAACCGTCTGGGTCACCCAGGCCGGCGGCGCCGCCTGGCTCGCCGGCACCGGGCTTGCGCTCGACGAAACCGGCTTCGTCCGCGTGACGGATACGCTGCAGACTGAAACCGATCCGCGCATTTTTGCCGCCGGCGACTGCGCCGCCATGGTCGGACGCCCACTTGAAAAGGCCGGCGTGTTTGCCGTGCGCATGGGCCCGGTGCTCGCCGACAATCTGCGCCGCGCCGTCTGCGGCCGGCCGCTCAACCCCTACCGTCCGCAGCGCCGCTGGCTGGCACTCATCGGCACCGGCGACCGTCACGCCGTCGCCTCACGCGGCGCCCTGTTCGCGCGCGGCGACTGGGTATGGCGCTGGAAGGACTGGATCGACCGCCGCTTCATGGCGCGCTTCGAAGATCTGCCCGCGATGAACGAACACGCCGCCCCGCCCCGGGCCGAAGCCGCCGCGATCCCGCTCGCAGACGCCGAACAGACGCAGGCGATCTCCGCGCTCGCCATGCGTTGCGGCGGCTGCGGCGCCAAGGTCGGCGCCACGGTGCTGTCGCGCGCGCTCGCACGCGTCTGTCCCGTCGCGCGCGACGACGTGCTGATCGGACTGGCCGACCCCGACGACGCCGCCGTGCTGCGCGTGCCGCCCGACAAGGCCGTGGTGCAAAGCGTGGATTTCTTCCGCGCCTTTATCGACGATCCCTGGCTATTCGGCCGCATCGCCGCGAATCATGCTCTGGGCGATGTTTTCGCCATGGGCGCCGAAGCCCAGTCCGCCGCCGCCATCGCCACCGTGCCGCCGGGGCTGGAAGCCAAGATCGAAGACACTCTGTTCCAGATGATGGCAGGCGCCGTGTCGGTGCTGAACGACGCCGGCTGTGCGCTGGTCGGCGGTCACACCGGCGAAGGCCGTGAGCTGGCGCTCGGCTTCGCGGTCAACGGCCTCATCGATGCCTCTCTGGCGACGGCCCTGACCAAGGGTGGCCTGCGTCCCGGCGACGCGCTCATCCTCACCAAGCCTCTCGGAACCGGCACCCTCCTCGCCGCGCACGCGCGGCTGGCGGCCCGCGGCCGCTGGATCGACGCCGCGCTCGAATCCATGCAGGTGTCCAACCGTGCCGCCGCCGCCTGCCTCGTCGCCCACGGCGCGCGCGCCTGCACCGACCTCACCGGCTTCGGCCTCGTCGGCCACCTGGTCGAAATGACCCGGCCCTCCGGAGTCGACGCCGAACTCGAACTCGCCGCCCTGCCGTTGCTGGAAGGCGCGCGCGAAACCGTCGCCGCCGGCATCGTCAGTTCGCTGCAAGCCGCCAACGTGCGCCTGCGTCGCGCGCTCGCCAACCCTGAAGCCGCGCGCGCACACCCGCTCTACCCCCTGCTGTTCGACCCGCAGACCGCCGGCGGCCTGCTCGCCGGCGTACCCGCCGAGCGCGCCGACGCCTGCCTTGCCGAACTGCACCGTCTGGGCTATGGCCACGCCGCCCGCATCGGCCGTGTGCTGCCCAGGGGCGACGCCGACGCGCCGATCCGGCTGCTGGGGTAAGTTCTCGGCATCTCTCCCGCCTGAAGCCGGAGGATTCCTACGGCGAGCGCTGCCGGGATGCCCCGCGGGGCCCGGCAGCGCTCGCCGCCAGCCTTGCAACAACGCCTTGCAGACTCTCCTTCAGCGAGGCTGGCAAGCCGGCGACGGCGCCCACGCACAGTGGCGACAGACAGTAAGGCAACAGCGCACGGAAACCGAGCCGTTTCGCGGACAACGCCAGCAGCGCGCACCATAGCTCGCCGAGCATGCGCTCGAACGGCCTCCTCGGATAGACGCGAGCGCGGCGGTTGGCGTCGCGCAGGCGGCCAAGCCATTGCCTCGCCCATTGCAGATAGACGGTATCGGGTTCGAGTCCGGCTTTGCGGATGCGCGTCAGCGCGTAATGTCTTTCGAGGTCGTCCGTATCGTGCTCGATTGCAAGCGCGTCAAGCTGCCGGGAAACGATCGCCAGATCCTGGGTCTTGCGCAGCGGCCGGTTTGCCGGGCCGATCTGGCCGGGATGACGCAGGCGCCATACCAGCACCCGCGGCAGATTGGCCAGCGGATAGTCGCGCGCGAGCCGGTGCGACAGGTCGTAATCCTCGGTTACCGTGTGCGCGTCGCGGTAGCCGTATCGACGCAGCACGGCGGTGCGCGCCATGAGCGAGGAATTGGTGACCGGGCAGCGGAAAAGATGCCAGGCGGCGATATCGCCCGCCGCCAGGGGACGGCGCTTGATTTTTCCCGGGCGTCCGGTTTCGTCCATCCACAGGGACCAGCCGCCTACCGCTGCCACTTCGGGGTGGCGGTCGAGAAATGCCACCTGTCTTTGCAAACGGTCGGGGGTCGCCCAGTCGTCACTGTCCAGCAGCGCGATGTATTCGCCGCGCGCCAGCGCCAACCCCTCGTTGCGGGTGGCGGGAATGCCGCGATTGTCCGGCCGGTGCACCACGCGGATGCGTGGATCGCGGTAGGCGCGCATCACGTCGAGACTTGCGTCGGTGGAGCCATCGTCGATCAGCAGCAGTTCGAAGTCCGTGTAGCGCTGCGCCAGGATGCTGTCGATGGCGGTGCCCACGCAACGTTCACGGTTGTAGACCGGGATGAAAACGCTGACCCTGGGCGGCGGTGTCCGTCTCGCGGACGGGTCGGACAATGGCATGGATTCGGCGCCCGGCAGGTTCAACGGCTGCGCCAGTCGCGCCAGAGCTGGCGCAGGGCGTGCACCGGCGTGAAGGGATTCCAGCGCGCCGCATCGAGCTGGCCGCGCAGCCAGTCCATTTCCCGCAGCAGAGGGGCCAGTTCGTTGAGCCTGTCCTGGATGCGCGCCCAGTCGCGCCACAGCATCTCGTCGCCGGCGCTCACTTCGTCGTGGGCAAGCCGGTGCAACCACGAATAGGCCCTGCGCAGCAGCGGATGGCTGTGCGGATCGAGCGCCAGATCTTCCGGCCGGAACTGGCTGTGGCGCATGCCCTGCCGCAGGAAGCTCCGCGCGTAATCCTCGACGCCGTGGCGCTGCCTGTCGTCGAGCGGCAGCCCCAACGCGCCGGCGGCGCGTTCGAGCCCGGCCGCCGGCGCCCCCAGCAGCGCATCGAAATCGACCACCACGAAAGGCCGCGCGCGCAGTTCGTGAAAATAGGGCACCACATTCACCAGCCATTCCAGATCGCTCCACGCCTGGCGGCCGCGCTCCGGATGCAACACCGCGCGTGAGCGCGCCACACTCAGGGGATTGCGCAGCGCCACCGCGTAGCGCACGTCCAGCTCCAATTCCTGGAACACGGCTTCCCAGAACGGCAGCATGCGCAGGGTGCGCCCGTATTTGAACCCCCACAGCAGCGAGCGGCCGAAGCGGCGCCGTATCGTCTCCACCGCGTCGCGCCTGAGCGCCTGCACCGCCGGGGTCTCCCACGCGCCGGCATCGAGCAGGCGCACGCTGTGACCGCGGATGCCCAGGGCGCGCTTGAGCCGCTGGTTGAGCGCCAGCAGGTCCTGGTCCTCGAAAAAGCCAGTCGGATTCTTGCCACCCGGCGGGCGCAGCCGGTCGCCCAGATCGACGCCAAGCGCCTGGATGCCTCGGGTGAGAACGCTGGTGCCGCTACGGCCCGCGCCCACGACGACGACGACAGTACTCCGTTCGCCTTGCCGGGCGCGCTCGAGCGCAGGCGCACGCGCCGCATCAGTAGTCACGCACGGCCTCGCCCTTCAGGTATGCGCCCACCCGCCGCGCCATCGCCCGCATCCGGTCGTTGACGACGACGATGAAGACCTTGCGGTAGCGGTCTTCCGGGCAGAGGATTTCCCGCACCCCGTGCCAGGAGTTGCCCTGGCGCTTGAACAGCAGGCTGACATTGCCCAGGCTCGTTCCGGATTCGGCCGAGACGAAATCCTCGAACCGGGGCGCGCTGTTGCGCTTGAAGCGCCCGCCGTCGTCGAGTATCAGGGTGTCGCCTCCCCACGCCGGGTCCCAGTCCTCGGCCGTGTTGAAGTAAAAGATGTGGGAACCGAGCTTGCGCTTCGCGTCACAGTGGGGCGAGACCGAACATCCCCGGGGCGTGTAATGCCAGTGGAAGTTGAGCTGGATGCCACCGCGCCCGAACAGGCGCCGCAGGAAGCGGCCGTAGCGTTCGCCCTGCAGCTCGGTCACGAACCCATGCCAGTGGGGATGCACGGGTAGCGTCTTGTGGTATTCGAGCGCATAGCGGTCATGAGGCTGCTGTCCATGGGAGCGCTTGACCCCGAACATCCGCGTGAAGATCGATCTGTCGGGCAAGGTTTCCACCAGGTGCCGGTAGCCGGCTTCGCTGAGCAAGCCGGCGGGATTGATCCAGGGAAAGGGGCTGACGCGCTGGAACGCGGCGGCGTCGATGGCTTCAAGTCTGTCGTAATCGAGATAATTCATGACCGGATTTCAGAGGATGGCGATACGGATCGCAGGGGTCTGGGCAAAGGCGTTTGCCCGTCAGTTTTCTTCCATGAGCTGGCGGATGCGGGCCACGGTGTGCGCCAGTTCGTCAGGTCGCGGCGGCGGCAGTCCGGTGTGGCCCGGACTCTGGAGCAGGCCACGTGCCGTCAGCTCGTGGTGCAGGGCCCGGAAATCCCGTCGCGGCTTCATCAGGCCCCAGTAAATCAAGGCGTCTTGCAGGCGCGGCAGCCCGGGGATCGCGTCGACCCGCAGCCCTCCCGCCGGGCGTCTGCGGGCAGCCCATTCGAACAGTGCCACCGGGCGGCCGCTGGCGCAGGCCTCCGCGACGAGCGATGCGCTGTCGGCGGTGACGATGAAACGGTCGGCAAGGGCGAGGTAGGCGGCATACGGATTGCCACGCTCGTCGCCCGCCTGCCATCGATAGGTGTGGGCGGGGGCGTCCACAACCGCGAGCAGTGCGTCCGCGGCAGCCGGCGGCGTGCGCGGGCTGGTGGTGATGAGCAGACTGCCGCCGCTCTCGCGCGCCATGCGGGTGACGGTTTGCCCGAGCCGGGTCGCCGTGGGCGCATCCAGGCGATAGCTGGAACTGTTGCCGCCCACCAGCACCGCGATCCAGGGTCGCGGCAAATGGGCCAGCCGCGGCTGCCACAGCGACGCCGCCTGCGCCAGCCGCTGCGGCCCCGGAACGTTCAGTGGCAGCAGGTTGTGCAGCACGTTCGCCCGCTGCGGCAGGCGGTATTGCGGCGTGGTCACCACCAGATCGAAATGATGCAGCGGCGCCTGGGTGTGCAGTAAATGCACCAGCCGCGTGTGCCCTGCGGATTGCCTCTTGATCCAGCGCGCCACCGGCGCGGCACGGCGGGAAGCGGCGATCAGCAGATCGGGCCATGGCGGCTCCAGCGGCTCTGAATTCCGCGTGTCCACCGTGAGCCGCGATGCCCCAAGCAGCAGATTGGGGCAGCGGTTGAGGGCGTTGTAACGCATCCGCTTGGCCTCGTATGGCCAGCCAAGTGCGCGGGCCAGTTGCAGCAGCTGAGCGTTGCCGCCGGCGCCGTAGCCCAGCAGCACCCAAACCCGGGGCGGCGGCAATGCCGAAGTGTTCACGCTGACGGTTTCGGCTACGCGGCTTGCGGACAGGGGGCTGGAATTACGCATTCGTCGCCCGATGCGCCATGGGACGGCTTTCGAGATCGTGCACGGGCCCGAGCCCCAGCAAGACGCGAATCTGCTCCGCCACCGCCTCGGTTTCGCGCCAGGGGCGCGGCTGCCACGCACCCGGCGGCTCGCCGAAAAAACGCGCCACGCCGATATCGATCAGGCCCTGATGCAGGGTCTCCATGTCACGCGGGGGCACCAGCAGGCCGTGTTCCACGATACGCGCGCAAAGGTATTGCAGGCCCTGCTGCGGCCGGCGCGAGCCACGTGCGTTGATGCGGTCGCGCAGGCAACGGTGGTGAACGTACTGCGCCAGCCACTGAACCGGGGTGTGCCGCCGGCGGGGCAAAGGATGGATGTAGACCGGTTTGCCGGTCGCCACTGCCTCGGCGAGCATGGATTCGCTCTCGCCGGTGACGATCAGGCTGTCGGCCGCCGCCAGATAGCCGAAGTAGGGATTGTCTTGCGCGTTCCGTGGCTGCCAGATTTCCATGATGGCATCAGGCCCCGCGCCGGCGCGCAGCGCCGCGGCCGCCGCCCGGCCGGTCCGCGGGCTGGTCACCACAGCCAGCGAACCGCCTGCCGCTGCGACGAACTGCCGGACACGGCTGGCCATGCGGTGGGCGGTTTGCGGATCCAGGCGGTACTGCGCGCAGCTGCCCCCCACCAGTAACACCACGTGTGGCCGCGGCTGTGCGCCGAACAGGTTGGGCCAGCGCTCACGCCCTTCCTGCAGCCGCAGACCGCTGACCTTGTTCGGCGGCAATACGGTTTCGATGCGACGCGGGTGGGGCGGCAGTCGGAAATGGCGGCAACTGACGCCGATGTCTTGCGACTCCCCCACGGAACCGGCCTTGCGACCGAGCAGGATCAGTCGCGTCGTGCCCCCGCTGCGGCGCGATATCCAGCGTGCGACGATCGCTGTCAGCCAGCCCGAGCCTATCACCAGATCCGGCCAGGGCGCGGCGATCCTCCCCGGGAGGACATCCCGCAGGCCCAGCCCACAAAGGGCGATAGCGAACAGATAGCGCAAGGGATAGGCGCTGATTTCCCGGGTCTCGTAAGGCCAGCCCAAGGCGTCGGCCACGCCCATCGCCTGGCTGCGATGTCCGGTCTTCTGGTAGAGCAATACCCAGGTACGAGGCGGTTCCCGCAACGGCGGGCCGCCGGACCAGCGGTGGATCGTGTCCCGTCCCGGAAAACCGTGGCTGCGCACCGCCAGCTGCCAGGCGACACCCGGCTGCCGCCGTCCCGCCGCGGCCATCTGCGCGTACCACCACAGGGGGTCGGCGGGCGCACACAGATGTGGCGCCGTCAGGTCCAGGGTCACCGTCAGCACGCGCCCGGCCTGTCCGAAAAACCGGTCCAGCAGCCAGGGAATGTCGGCGTCCGGACTGTGTTCCAGGGCATCGGCGACGCCCCGGTCGAACGCACGCTTCGGGCCGCACCCCGGAACGGCCATGCTCAGCCCGCGTGCAGGCCGGGACGAAAAATCCGGGCTGGGCGCATGTGCATCAAAAACATGGAAGCCGGCGGCATCGGCCTCCTGTTCCAGCGTGTGCCACAGGTCGGCAGCAGGATTGTCCTGATACACGTAATCGCCGGGGGACGGCCGCCACGGCTGCCAGTGGATCGTGGTGTAGTGCACCAGCCGGGCACGGCCGCTCAGGCATTCCGTGTCGCGCGCATTCCATGATCCGTCCAGCGGGCCCCACAGCCCGTTCACCTGCCGCATCCGCGCCTCCAGCCTTCGATGCCCGATCAGGGCGCGCGCGCTTTCCAGCGTCCAGATCGCCCCCATGCGCGCGCAGTCGATCAGCATGACCGAAGTATCGTGATCGTTGATCGACAGCACGCCGTGTTCGCCCATATCGGTGTCGAACAGGACGGCCGGATCTTCGAGATAGACCTGATCGACGTCATTCCAGATGGCACGGCCGGCATGGCCGGCGAAGTGCGGTATCGCAAAGCGGTAATTGGTGAAGCCCGTCAGCCACAGGCTCCTGTTAAAGCCCGCCAGGTCTTTCATCAGGTAAATTTCATAGCGTCGCGCCGGGTCGCGCACCTTGTGGATGGACCAGACCAGCGTGCGCTCCGCCCGGAACTGGGCGGCCTCGGTGCCGATGAAAATCCGCACCGCCGGTTTCGGGCTGGGCCGTATTCCCGGCAATGGCGGGAGCACGATCCTTACCGGTTCGGCCCGCATCCGGGCCCCGTAGCGAGACGGCTTTCGTGACAGAAGCGATGTGACTACGCGCAGGGTTCGAATCGCCATGGCCAGCGCCTACGCTTTCCGCGCCGCATCGGAGCCTGGCCGCGCACGCCCCCGCCCGGGCTTTCCGGGGTAGCACCGGCCCAGATGTTCATCGCGGGAAACAGGCGTATGCATCGCTTCCTGGCTTGTGTCCAAGGAACGGCAGAGCGTGCCACGCCCGCTTGACAATGATGTGAATCGCAAGGCCCGAGCAGCACACGGGAAATGGCGGCTATTCATCGCAGCTTCGAAAGTGACAAACACCGGGATCTTAAGCCACAACCATGCCAGATTCGCAACGCATTGTATGAAAAGGGGAAACACCCTTGCCGGACGACAGGTCACGCGCGAGTCTCCTCATGTCGCGCAAACAATGTATACGTTACTTGCAGCGTCCGCCGCGCCGACACCTGGGCATTGCGATGCCTGCACGGCGGCCTGTTCCGCTGCGTGCCACAGGCCCGGGCGGCCTGCCGTCGAAGGGCGCCGCAAAGACGCGAGGCTAGTTCAGGTTTGGCCGGTGAGCTGCCTGACCACGGCGCCCGCCAGCATCAGACCGAACAATGGCGGCATGTAGCTGACGGTGCCGTTGACGGCGCGGGCGCGCCCCCGGCCTTCGACGGCCTGGGGCGGCAACGGCGCGCGGCCCGTCTCGTCGGAAAACACGGTGAGCACCCCCTTGGCGACGCCGCGTTTCCTGAGGCGCTTGCGCATCACCGAAGCGAGGGGGCATACGCAGGTCTGCGAGATGTCGGCAATGTGTATCCGCGCGGGGTCGAGCTTGTTGCCGGCGCCCATGCTCGATGCGACCCTGATGCCACGCTCGACGCAGCAGACGACGAGCGCGACCTTGCAGTTGAGCGAATCGATGCAGTCGATGACGAAATCGACGTCCGCCGGAACGACCTCGGCGACGGTCTCGGGAATCAGGAATTCGTTCAGGGCCACCAGCCGGCAGTCCGGGTTGATGTCACGGATGCGCGCGGTCATGAGATCGGCCTTGGACTGCCCCACCGTGGACAGCAGGGCGGGCAACTGGCGGTTGATGTTGGACAGCGCGACTGTATCGTGATCGATGATCGTGAGCCGCCCGACGCCCGCGCGCGCCAGCGCCTCGGCGCAATAGGCGCCGACCCCGCCAAGTCCCGCCACGAGCACGTGGGCGCGCGCGAGCCGGGTCTGTTCGTCTGGTTCCAGCAAGATTCGGGTGCGTTCGAATTGCGGCGGCAGGGGTTCGATCATCTAGAATCCGGGGATGTTGAAATGGCTGATTACACTTTTTGCGGCGCTGCTGGTGCTGGGCCTGCTTACGCCCTGGCTGAACCGTCTGGGTTGGGGCAGGCTGCCCGGCGACGTGCGCATCAGGCATAAGCGCGGCTTATTTTACTTCCCCTTCGCCAGCGTGGTGCTCGTCTCGCTGCTGCTGTCGCTGATCGCCTGGCTGTTGGGACGCTGACGCCATGAACAAGGCTTTCGCCAAGGAATCTGACGCATCCGACGACGACGAGGAAGACGTCGGTGCCCCCGCGCTGCCGGTCGGCAGCAAGAACTACATGACCCCCGCCGGCTACGCGCAGCTGGACGCCGAGTTCAACCACTTGTGGAAGGTGGAACGCCCGAAGCTGGTGGAAACCATCGCGTGGGCGGCGAGCAA
>CAZOVQ010000011.1:0-17962 GCA_964583195.1 uncultured Thiobacillus sp. | reverse complement strand
CTGCGTAGTGGGGTTGGCAGGCAATCCGTGCAGCGGATGCTCGCAAAAAATCCATTCGTTTCATTCCGTCATGCCATTTCGAAAACAGACCGCTGGCAGGTCCTTCTCACGCGCGCGAGCATAATGGCGCGATGAGAAGCTTGTTCCTGTTCAAGTGGTGTCTGGCCGGCTGGCTGGCTGCGGCCGCCGTGCACGCTGCTGCGTTGCCGCCTGACTTTGTCGCCGCCCTGCAGCGCGCCGACATCCCGCTCGATCACGTTGCCGTCGTGGTGCAGCCGCTGGATGCCGATACCCCCTGGCTCACGCACCAGGCCGAGGCGGCGCTCAATCCTGCTTCGGTGATGAAGCTCGTCACGAGTTTTGCTGCGCTCGTACAGCTGGGCCCCACGTTTACCTGGACGACCGAAGTTGATGCGCTCGGCCCGGTGGAAAACGGCCGTCTCGATGGCGCGCTGGTCGTGCGCGGGCAGGGTGACCCGTCGCTGACGCTGGAGCGGCTGTGGTTGATGCAGCGTGCGTTGCGTGCACAGGGAGTGCGGCAGATTACGGGCGGGCTGGTGCTCGACACGCGCTATTTCGATCTGCCTGCCGCCGATCCGGGCGCGTTCGACGGCGAGGCGTTTGCCCCCTACAACGCGCCGCCCGCCGCGCTGGTGGCCAATTACAACGTGGTGGACGTGCATTTCCAGCCGACCGGAACGGGGGTGGCGATGCGGCTCGATCCGGCGCTGCCAGGGGTGACGCTCGTCAACCGGGTGCAAGCGGACAACACGGCTGCGTGCAATGGCTGGCGCGATGCGCTGGAACCGGCGCTTCTTGACGGGGTACAGCGGGCGCTTGTGATTGAAGGCCGTTATCCGCGTGCCTGCGCAGAGCAGACCTGGCACCTGAGCCCGTTCGAGCCGGCATACACCTTCGATCAGATTTTCCGGACGCTGTGGGCCGAATCGGGCGGCACGCTGACCGGCGCGACGCGTCTGGGCGAGGCCCCGGCGGAGGAGCCTCTGCTGCGTTTCCAGTCGGAGCCTCTGGCCGACGTCATGCGCCGGCTCAACAAGCATTCGAACAATCTGATGACGAAGAACCTGTTCCTGACGCTGGGCGCCGAGGCATACGGCGCGCCGGGCACGCCGGAAAAGGGCGCGCAGGCGGTGCGTGCCGCGTTGAATCAGGCCGGCATTGCCTGCGACAAGCTGGTACTGGAAAACGGTTCGGGGCTGTCGCGCATCGAGCGTGTGAGCGCCAGGCTGTTGAATCAGCTGTTGCGCGCAGCGTGGCGCAGCCCGTGGTACGCCGAATTCGAATCGGCGCTGCCGATTGCGGGACTGGACGGCACGCTGGCCCAGCGCTTTAACGGCAGCACTGTCAACGGCCGGGCGCATCTCAAGAGCGGCACGCTGCGCGATGTGTCGGCACTGGCGGGGATGGTGCATACGCAGGCGGGGCGCCGCGTTGCCTTCGTGCTGCTGGTGAACCATGCGAACGCGGCGCGCGCCGGCGACGCGCAGCAGGCGCTGCTCGACTGGACGCTGGCCGACGGCGCGGCGGAGGCTCAGCCATGATGCGGGGCCGCTGGTTTGCGGCGCTGTTCACCGCTGGAGGCCGTGCCGGCTGGCCGGGCCGCCATCCGTGCATCGGGGACGCGCGTGCTCGCTGATCCGCCGGACTGGGCGCGCTGGATCGCGCAGGACGCGGATGGTACGTGGTGGGCCTATGAGGCCGAGCCCAATCAGATGGATGCCGGCTGGTACGAAAACGAGGTGGGGCGCATCCAGCGGCTGGGGCGGAGCGCACCGCCCGCCGACTGGGAACGCACGCTTGCGCGCGTGCGCCAGGACTGAGCGCGCTGACGGAGGGCGTGGCTGACAGGCGCGCGCAGCCTGCGCCCGCAGCGGCGAGTCCGGCAGCCGGATAATGAAAACAGAACCGCGACGGACAGACGGCTCACAGTCCGAGCGTATTCCAGATTGCGTCGATCCGTGCTTTCACTTCGTCGCGCATGGCGATGGGCGTGCCCCACTCGCGCGTGGTCTCGCCCGGCCACTTGTTGGTGGCGTCGATCCCCATCTTGCTGCCCAGCCCCGACACCGGGCTGGCGAAATCCAGATAGTCGATGGGCGTGTTTTCGACCAGCAGCGTGTCGCGCGCCGGGTCGACGCGGGTGGTCAGGGCCCAGATGACTTCTTTCCAGTCGCGCACGTTCACGTCGTCGTCGGTGACGAGTATGAATTTGGTGTACATGAACTGACGCAGAAAACTCCACACCCCGAACATCACCCGTTTGGCGTGGCCGGGGTAGGATTTTTTCATGCTCACCACGGCCATGCGGTACGAGCAGCCCTCGGGCGGCAGGTAGAAATCGACGATTTCCGGAAACTGCTTTTGCAGCAGCGGCACGAAGACCTCGTTCAGCGCCACCCCCAGAATGGCCGGCTCGTCCGGTGGCTTGCCGGTATAGGTGCTGTGATAAATCGGCTCGCGCCGCATTGTGATGCGCTCGACGGTAAATACCGGGAAGGTTTCCTGTTCGTTGTAATAGCCGGTGTGGTCGCCGAATGGGCCTTCCAGGGCCTTCTCGTAAGCGTGGCCTCCATCCGCGGCGGCGGTGTCGTCCGGATGGATCGCGCCTTCGAGCACGATCTCGGCCGTGGCCGGGACTTGCAGATCATTGCCGAGACACTTCGTCACTTCGGTTTTCGCGCCGCGCAGGAGCCCCGCGAACTGGTACTCCGAAAGTGAATCCGGCACCGGCGTCACCGCCCCCAGTATCGTCGCCGGGTCGGCCCCCAGTGCCACGGCAAGCGGGAATGGCTCGCCCGGATGCCGTTGCCGGAAATCCCGGAAATCGAGCGCACCACCGCGATGCGCGAGCCAGCGCATGATGAGCTTGTTGCGGCCGATCACCTGCTGGCGATAGATGCCGAGGTTCTGGCGTTTCTTGTGCGGGCCGCGCGTCACCGTCAGTCCCCAGGTCACGAGCGGCGCCACGTCGCCTGGCCAGCAGTGCTGGATCGGCAGGCGACTCAAATCCACGTCCGCGCCCTCCCACACCACGTCCTGACACGGCGCGGAACGCACCTCCTTCGGTGCCATGTTGAGCACCTGCTTCAACACCGGCCATTTTTCCCACGCGTCGCGCAGGCCCTTCGGCGGCTCGGGCTCCTTGAGGTAGGCGAGCAGCTTGCCGACTTCGCGCAGTCGCGCCGGATCGTCTTCGCCCATGCCGAGCGCCACGCGCTTGACCGTGCCGAAGAGGTTGGCGAGCACCGGCACGCTGTGGCCTTTGGGCTTTTCGAACAGCAGCGCCGGGCCGCCGGCGCGCAGCACGCGGTCGGCGATCTCGGTCATCTCCAGATACGGATCGACTTCGACGGCGATGCGCTTCAGTTCGCCCCGGCTTTCGAGTTGCGCGATGAAATCACGCAGGTCGCGGTAAAGCATGCCGGCCGCATCGCCTAGCGAGGCTGTTCGATATATTCGAACAGGGTCACGACCTTGGTGACGCCGGCGGTGGTGCGGGTGATTTCGGTCGCGGCTTCGGCTTCGGCCTGCGTCACCAGTCCCATCAGGTAAACCACAGCCGATTCTGTGACGACCTTGATCTTGACGCCGGGAACGCGTTCGTCGCGCAACAGGCGTGTCTTGACCTTGCTGGTGATCGACACGTCGTTGGCGTCGGAAGTGAGCGAAGTGACGCCGGAAACGACGAGTTCGTTGAACACCGTGCGCACGTCGGGAATCGCCTTGACGACGTCGGCTGCGCGGGCACGGGTATCCTCGTCCGGCACCTGGCCGGTGAGCAGCACCTGGCGGTTGTAACTCGTGGTCGAAATATTGTCGGTCTTCTGCGGAAAGGCCTCGCGCAGGCGATTCATCGCCCGCAGTTCGATTTCCTGGTCGCCGACGTAGACGCCGGTGGTGCGGCGGTCGATCGCCACCGAGGTACCGACGGCCGCCGCGCCGCCGACGGCAACGGCGGCGCAGCCTTGCAACTGCGCGATCGCCAGACCGGCAAACACGATGGGAAACAGGGGGGCAAGACTTGATGGTTTCACTCTTCGACTCCTAACAAGACGCTGTCCACCGCATCGCACAGGCAATGCAGGATCAGCAGGTGGATTTCCTGGATGCGTGCCGCGGCTTCCACCGGCACGCACAAAAAGACGTCGCTATCCGCCATGCGTTCCGCAAGGCCGCCACCGCTGCGCCCGGTGAGTGCCACCACCGGCATGCCGCGCGCATGCGCCGCTTCCACCGCAACCAGCGCGCTGGGCGAATGACCGCTGGCGGATATGACCAGCAGCACGTCGCCGGGATGCCCGAGCGCCTTCACCTGACGCGCGAACACCTGATCGTAGGCCTGGTCATTGGCGATCGATGTCAGCGTCGAGGCGTCGGCGGTCAGCGCAATGGCCGCGAGTCCTGGTCGCTGCTGCTCGAAGCGGTTGATCATCGTCGCCGCAAAATGCTGCGCCGCGGTGGCCGAACCGCCGTTGCCGCAGGCCAGCACCTTGTCGCCTTCGGCCAGCGCCTGCACGATCAGCCGCGCACCGGTTTCGATGCGGGGCGCAAGCGCGTCGGCAACGTCGAGTGCGGTCTGGGCGGTGGCGCGGAAGTGGCCGAGAATGCGGTCGGAAAGCGGCATGGGCGAAATACGGTTCGGGAGGATTATCCCATATCGTCGAAGGCGTTCCGCAACCAACCCGGTTGGGCGTCGCCGCGCAGTGCCACCACGTCGAAGCGGCACGGCGGCACCGTGTCCAGTCCGCAGAGGTAGGCGCGCGCCGCCGCCAGCAGCTTCTTTTGTTTCGCCGGCGTCACACTGTCGAAGCCGTCACCGAAGTCACGGTGGTTGCGCAGCCGGACTTCGACGAACACCAGCGTCGCGCCGTCCTTCATGATGAGGTCGATCTCGCCGAAGCGGCAGCGCCAGTTGCGGGTGACGGGAGCCAGGCCCTGCTTGCGCAGCCAGGCTTCGGCGCACGCTTCGGCGGTCTGGCCCAGCAGGGTT
The DNA here is from genome assembly GCA_964583195.1 of uncultured Thiobacillus sp. Taxonomy (GTDB): domain Bacteria; phylum Pseudomonadota; class Gammaproteobacteria; order Burkholderiales; family Thiobacillaceae; genus Thiobacillus. Next base: position 12,951 of record CAZOVQ010000011.1, on the reverse strand, counting down.
TTCAACATCTGCGACAATGGCGAACCATGAAGGACATGCCGCATCATACCCGCCTGCCGCCCGCGCTCTACGTGGTCGCCACGCCCATCGGCAATCTCGGTGACATCACGCTGCGCGCGCTCGACACCCTGAAGCGGGTCGACCGCGTGGCGGCGGAAGACACGCGTGTGTCGGGGACGTTGCTCGCGCATTACGCTATCCAGAAACCGCTCGCGTCGATCCGCGAACACAACGAGCGCGAAGCGGCGGAAAAAGTGATTGCCTGGATCGCCGCCGGCGAAACCGTGGCCTACATGTCGGACGCCGGCACCCCGGCGATTTCCGATCCCGGGGCTCGGCTGGTGGCGGCGGTGCGCGACGCGGGCCATGCCGTGGTGCCGATTCCCGGCGCGTCCGCCGTCGTCACGGCGCTCTCGGCTGCCGGCGTGGCTCCCGGGCCGTGGCTGTTTCACGGTTTTCTCTCACCCAGGGCCGGCGCGCGCGACAGTGAAATCAAGGCGCTGGCGTCCTTGCCGGCAGCGCTGGTTTTTTACGAAGCGCCGCACCGCATCGTCGACACCGTCGCCGCGCTCGCCGCGCTGCTGGGCGACCGCACCCTCACGCTGGCGCGAGAACTGACCAAGAAATTCGAAACGCTTCACACCCTGCCGCTGGCCGACGCGGTAAATTGGTTGCGGGCCGACGCCCATCACACGCGCGGCGAGTTTGTGCTGATTGTGCATCCGCCTGCGGATGCCGAGGCAGCGGGCGACCCCGAGGCACTGCGCGTGCTCGACATCCTCGCGGCAGAGTTGCCGCCCACCCTGGCCGCCAAGCTCGCCGCCAGGCTCACGGGCCGCACCAAGGCCGAGCTTTACCAGATGACACTCAAGCAAACATGACCGACACCCTCACGATCACCCGCCCCGACGACTGGCACATCCATTTCCGCGACGGCGCGGCCATGCAAAGCGTTCTGCCCGACACCGCGCGCGTGTTCGGCCGCGCCATCGCCATGCCCAATCTGAAGCCGCCGGTGACGACGACGGCACTCGCTGCCGCCTATCGGACACGGCTGCTTGCGGCCGTGCCGGCGGGCGTGGCGTTCGAACCCCTGATGACGCTCTATCTCACCGACAACACCGCGCCGGATGAAATCCGGCGCGCGAAAGCGAGCGGGTTTGTGCATGCGGTGAAGTACTACCCGGCCGGCGCGACGACGAATTCGGATTCCGGGGTGACTGACCTTGCGCGCGCCTATCCCGCCATCGCGGCGATGGAGGAAGCTGGCATGCCGCTGCTGCTGCACGGCGAGGTGGTCGATGCCGACATCGACGTGTTCGACCGCGAGGCGGTATTCATCGAACGGCATCTCGTGCGGTTGATGAAGGATTTTCCGCGCCTGAAGATCGTGCTCGAACACATCACCACCCGGCAGGCGGCCGAATTCGTGGCGGGCGCGCCGGCCCATGTCGCGGCGACTGTCACCGTCCATCATCTGCTCTACAACCGCAATGCCATGTTCCGGGGCGGCATCCGGCCGCACCTTTACTGCCTGCCCATCCTCAAGCGCGAATCGCACCGGCAGGCACTGGTGGCAGCCGCCACTTCCGGCAATCCCGGGTTTTTCCTCGGCACCGATTCCGCACCGCACGCAGTCGGGGCCAAGGAATCGTCGTGCGGGTGCGCGGGCATTTACACCGCGCACGCTGCCATCGAGCTGTACGCGGAGGTATTCGAGGACGCGCGCGCGCTCGACAAGCTGGAAGGCTTCGCCAGCTTTCACGGCGCCGATTTCTACGGCCTGCCACGCAATACCGGTACGATCTCGCTTCGCCGCGAAAGCCGGGACGTTCCCGCAACGCTGCCGCTGGGCGAATCCAGGTTGGTGCCCTTGCGGGCGGGAGAATCGCTGCGCTGGCGTCTGACCGAGGCAAGAAAAACGGCAGACTGAGTGCGGTCTGCCGTGGGCGGAAGCGAGCCAGCACTTCCAAGGAGGCACGCGGCGAAGGGCCGCGCGGAGGAGACGTTACGGGAAAGCCGGTATGGTCGGCTCCATTCCGGAATTCAAGGCTTCGGGGTGATGCGCCATCACCCGCTTGCGGATTTCGTCCAGGCGCCCCGGCGGCACATCGACCATCATCAGGACGAGACCGGCGGCAATGGCCGATTCGAAGGCCTTCAGACGCGAGTTTGGAATCGAGCTGGCAACCATGCTGGCGACCCAGGCGCCGAAGGCAGCGCCAAGCAGGGCGGTAAGCAATATGGTGACGAGCTGCAGATCGACCCCCGCAGGGGGAAAGAAAACCGCTACCAGACCGGCGACAATGCCGATGCCCCCCCCCACGGCCAACCCTGTTTCCGCGCCGTGGACGAAATCGGATTTCTGCAGGATCGACGCTTCGTTGAGTCCGTAAAGCGGGATATCCTCGCGGGCCAGGACGTGTATGTGCCGGTCTTCGATGCGATCGAGCAGCAGTTCGTCGCGTACCTGTCGGGCGCTTTGCGTGTTCGGTACGAGAAAGTAGATTCGTCTCCTCATGGTGGGCTCCTAAGACGGGTGACCCCGGTCGTTTTGGCTTAGCAAATGGCGGGGGAGAGTCAAGGAACATTTATAATCGCTCCCGGAAAAGCCGGCCAGACAGCCGCTGCCGCGAGAAGCGGGAGAGGAAAGTCCGGGCTCCACAGAGCAGGATGACGGCTAACGGCCGTACGCCGCAAGGCGAGGAACAGGGCCACAGAGACGAGCGTATTCAGTTACGGTGAAACGCGGCAACCTCCATCCGGAGCAACACCAAATAGGCGGACGATGACGCGGCTCGCCGAGTCCGCGGGTAGGTGGCTTGAACCGGCCAGCAATGGTCGGTCTAGAGGAATGGCTGTCCACGACAGAACCCGGCTTACCGGCCGACTTTTCCATCTTTCAATTTTATTCAAACACTTACAAGAATATTCTAAAAATTAGAAAGAAAATAACTTCCTAAGCGGCGGTTTTTCCAGAAACTTATCCACACCCTTCATGAACCCCTAAGTCTTTGAGACTTAGGGGTTTTTTTACATCGCTCGTATTGACCCCCTCAAAACTATCCCCTATAGTGGGTAAAAGTGGTTGTCAGTGGGAAGTTGTGGGAAAATTACCCCGCCCATCGAGGCCACAACATCAACAAGGAAGGGACATGTTCAGGGGGGCGGCGACGATCAGTCTGGATAGCAAGAACCGGCTCGTGGTGCCGGCGCGCTATCGCGACGCCATTCTGGCGAATGGCGGCGGACGGGTCGTGGCGACGGCCGACCCCTCGCATTGCCTCCTGCTCTACCCCCTGCCCGAATGGGAGCCGATCGAGAAGAAGCTGAGCGGCCTGTCCGACTTCAATCCGCGCACCCGCAGTCTCAAGCAGTTGCTGGTCGGTTACGCGCACGACATGGACATGGACGGCGCCGGCCGCATTCTGCTGCCGCCGATGCTGCGGAAATTTGCAGAACTGGACAAAAGCGTGGTGATGGTGGGGCAGGGCAGCAAGTTCGAATTGTGGAACGAGGCGCGCTGGGAAGCGCGCGTGGCGCAGGCGCTCGATTTCGGCATGGACGATGCGATGCCGCCCGAACTGGAAGGCTTTACGTTGTGACGGATACCGCCCATGTGCCGGTGCTGGCACAGGAGGCGATGACGGCGCTGGCAATCCAGCCGGAAGGCGTCTATGTGGATGCGACCTTCGGGCGCGGCGGCCACGCGCGGCTGATTCTGGATCGCCTGGGGCCGTTTGGCCGGCTGGTCGCGCTGGATCGCGATCCCGATGCCATCCGTGCCGGGGCGACGTTGCACGATGCGCGACTGTCGCTGGTGCAGCGAGCGTTTTCGCATTTGGGGGTCGTACTCGACGAGTTGGGCGTGACCAAGGTGAACGGGGTGTTGCTGGATGTCGGCGTGTCGTCGCCGCAACTCGACGATGCGGCGCGCGGATTCAGTTTCCGTTTCGACGCGCCGCTCGACATGCGCATGGACCCGGAATGCGGCCCGTCGGCGGCGGACTGGCTGGCGACAGCAACGGAGGAGGAAATCTGTGAGGTCATACGCGTCTACGGGGAGGAGCGGTTTGCTCGACCGATTGCGCGCGCGATTGTCGCGGTGCGCGCAAAAGAGGCAATCCGGACGACGCGGCAGCTCGCACAGCTCGTCGCGGCGCGCATCGGAAAGCGCGAGCCGGGACAGCATCCGGCCACGCGCACCTTCCAGGCTCTACGGATTCATCTCAACCGCGAACTCGAAGAATTGAGCGCCGTGCTGCCGCAATGCGTTGACAGACTGCTGCCGGGCGGACGTCTCGCGGTCATCAGCTTTCATTCGCTGGAGGACCGTATCGTCAAGCGCTACCTGCGAGACGAGGCCCGGGGTGAGCAGCCGCCCGCCCGTCTGCCGATTCCCGCCGCGATGCTGAAACCCGGCCGGTTGAAACTGATCGGTCGCGCGCAGCACGCATTGGCAGCCGAGATTGCGGCCAATCCGCGCGCGCGCAGCGCCGTGCTGCGCACTGCGGAAAGGTGCTCGGCATGAGCCGGGGCGATTTCGTACTTGCCTTCGTACTGATCGCGTGCGCGCTGGCGACGATCCAGGCGCAGCACCGGTCGCGCACGTATTTCGTGGAGCTGGAACGCCTGAAGGGCGAGGCGCGCGCGCTCGACGAACAGTGGGGACGGCTGCAACTGGAACAAAGCACCTGGGTCAACCCGACGCGGGTGGACGCGATTGCGCGCGCGCGCCTGGGGCTGGTGCTGCCGGCCCCGGAACGCATCCGCGTCGAACCTCTGGCGGAAACGCCATGAATTACCACACCCGCAAACTGCTGGCGTCGCATCTCGCCCCCTGGCGCATGGTCACGGTCGCGGGCCTGCTGCTGGGCGGCCTGGGCCTGGTGGCAGCGCGCGCGTTCTATCTGCAGGGGCTCAATACCGATTATCTCCAGGGCAAGGGTGACGCGGTCGCCAACCGCAACCTGACCCTGCCGGCGCACCGCGGCCAGGTGCTGGACCGCAACGGCCATCTGCTGGCGATCAGTACCCCGGTCGAGGCCTTGTGGGTGCGTCCCGCCGCACTCAGGATCAGCGACGCGCAGCGCGCGCAACTGGCTGCCACGCTGGACATGCCGCTCGCAACCCTGAACCGCCGGCTCACCCGCCGCTCGCACGGTGAATTCAACGTGTGGCGTCCGGTCACGCCGGAACAGGCGGCGAAGATTGCAGTGCTGGGGGTGCCGGGGCTGTACCTGCGCCGGGAATTCCGGCGCTTCTACCCGGCCAGCATGGTGACTGCCCACGTCGTCGGGTTCACCAATATCGACGACGTCGGACAGGAAGGCGTCGAACGCGCCTATCAGGACTGGCTCGCCGGTCGCGCCGGCGAGCGGCGGATACTGCGCGACAGGCGCGGCAACACCATCCGTGATCTGGCGCCGATCAAGACCGCGCAGATGGGCGGTAATCTCACGCTCGCGCTGGATCTGGAGATACAGTCCCTCGCGCATCGCGAACTTGCCGCCGCCATCGCGCAACACAAGGCCAAGGGCGGCAGCATCGTGGTGCTCGACGCCAAGACCGGGGAAATTCTCGCCCTGACCAACCAGCCGGATTTCAATCCCAACAACCGGCGCGACTATCAGCCCGGGCCGATGCGCAACCGCGCGGTGATCGACACCTTCGAACCGGGTTCGACGATCAAGCCTTTCGTCGCCGCCGCGGTGCTAGAGCGCGGCCTGTTCCGGCCCGACAGCATGCTCGACACGCCGGAAACCTGGCGCGTCGGCAACAAGCTGGTGCGCGATGTGCACCCGCATCCACGCATGACGGTCACCGAAATCATCCAGAAGTCGAGCAACGTCGGCGCGGTGAAACTGGCGATGGCGCTGACGCCGCAGCAGTACTGGGACGTGCTGCACCGTTCCGGTTTCGGCGAACTGCCGGGTTCGGGTTTTCCCGGCGAGACGGCCGGACGCCTGCGCGACCCGCTCACCTGGAAGCCGGTCGAGCACGCGACCATGGCCTACGGCTACGGTCTGTCGGTGAGCCTGCTGCAACTCGCGCGTGCCTACATGGCGTTCGCCAACGACGGCGAAGTGATGCCCCTGTCCTTCCTGCGCCGCGAACCGCGCGAAATCGTCGGCGAGCGCGTGTTCTCGCCCGCCGTCGCGCGCGAAGTCCGAACGATGATGGAGGCCGTCACCCAGGAGGGCGGCACCGGTCAGCGCATCCACGTGCCGGGCTACCGCATCGCCGGCAAGACCGGCACCGCGCACAAACTGGTCGATGGCCGCTATGCCCCCGACCGTTATCTGTCGTCCTTCGTCGGCATGGCACCCGCGTCAAATCCGCGCCTCATCATCGGCGTGGCCATCGACGAGCCGTCCGACGGCGTGTACTACGGCGGCAGTGTGGCCGGCCCGGTGTTCGCCCAGGTGATGGCGGCCAGCCTGCGCCAGCTCGGCCTGCCACCGGATGCGCCGGACACCCTGACGCGGATGACGCAAAGCACCGGTCGACCCGGCGGCGGTGCATGATGGCGAAATCCTCCCCTCGCCCCCGCGCTCCGGACGTGCAGGCCGCCGCCGTCCCGCACGAGTCGGTGCCGCATCTACTCGAACGCCTCGGCGTGCCCGTCACCGAGCTGGTCAACGACAGCCGCAAGGCCGCTCCCGGCGTGGTGTTCGCCGCCTATCCCGGTGAAACCCGCGATGGCCGCGACTTCATCGCCCAGGCCGTCGCGCAGCGCGTCGACGGCGTGCTGTGGGAGGCCGGCCACTATCAGTGGGATCCGGCACTGTCCGTGGCCAATGCCAGCGTCGCCGGCCTGCGCCAGCGCATCGGCGAAATCGCCGCGCACGTCTACGGCGAACCTTCGCGCACCCTCCACATGATCGGCGTCACCGGCACCAACGGCAAGACTTCGGTGGCGCACTGGATCGCCCAGGCACTTACGCGCCTGGGCCGCAAAACAGCGATCCTCGGCACCGTCGGCAACGGCTTCCCCCCGGCCGGAGACGGTCCCGGCGCGCTCGCGCCCAGTCTCAACACCACAGCCGACCCCATCGCCCTGCAACGGCAGCTGGCGCAATACCGGCAACAGGGCGCGCTGGCCTGTGCCATGGAGGTCTCCTCGCACGGACTCGCGCAGGGCCGCGTCAACGGCACCGCCTTCAACGTCGCCGTACTCACCAACCTGTCGCGCGACCATCTCGACTACCACGGCGACATGGAGCGTTACGCCGCCGCCAAGGCACGTCTGTTCGCCTGGCCGGGACTCGATTGCGCGGTGCTCAACTTGGATGACGCCTTCGGCCAGCAACTGGAAATGGACTGCCGGGCGGCACGCGTGGCAGGTTACGGCTTTGTGCGCGGCGCCGTCGTCGGCGAGAACCTGCGTCTGTCGCAGAGCGGGCTGCACCTGAATGTCCGCACCGACTGGGGCGATGCCGAACTCGATGCGCCGCTGCTGGGGCGCTTCAACGCCACCAACCTGCTGGCCGTGCTGACCACGCTCCTGGTATCGAACGTGAAGCTGGCCGACGCCTGCGCCGCGCTCGCGCATGTCGTGCCGCCGCCGGGGCGGATGCAAACCTTCGGCGGTGGGGCGCAACCGCTGGTGGTGGTGGACTACGCACACACGCCCGACGCACTGGACAAGGCACTGGCCAGCCTGCGCGAAATCGCCGGCGACGGCTGCCTGATCTGCGTGTTCGGCTGCGGCGGCAACCGCGATCGCGGCAAACGTCCCCTGATGGGCGAAGCCGCGTGCCGGGGCGCGGACGAAGTCTGGGTCACCAGCGACAACCCGCGCCACGAAGATCCCGCGGCCATCATCGCCGAAATTCTCGCCGGCACGCACTGCAAGCCCCGCGTCGAGGCCGACCGCGCACGCGCCATCTTCGAGGCCATCGGCAGCGCGCATCGGGGCGACCTCGTGCTCATCGCCGGCAAGGGCCACGAGGACTACCAGGAAATCGACGGCGAGCGTCAGCCGTTTTCCGACGCGGCAGTGGCCAGAAAGGCACTCGACGCATGGACATGAATCTTTCCCTGTCGGAAGCGGCGTCCATGGTCGGCGCGGCATGCACCGGCAACGACGCTGCGGTTCTGCGCATCTGCACCGACAGCCGCGCGATCCGTCCGGGCGACCTTTTCGTGGCATTGCGCGGCGCGAATTTCGACGGTGGCGCCTTTGCCGCCGAGGCATTGCGTCAGGGTGCGGCCGGCGTGCTGCTCGACCGCGCGCAGGCACCCGAACTTGCGGACGCGCTGCGCGTAGACGACACCCGGCTCGCGCTGGGCCGGCTTGCCGCCGCCTGGCGGGCGCGTTTCGACCTCCCGGTCGTTGCCGTCACCGGCAGCAACGGCAAGACCACGGTGAAGGAAATGCTCGCCGCCATCCTGTGTCAGGAAACCGGCGACGCCGACGCGGTGCTCGCCACCGAAGGCAATCTCAACAACGACATCGGCGTGCCGCTCATGCTGTTGCGTCTGCGGCCGGCGCACCGCTTCGCCGTATTCGAAATGGGGATGAACCACGCCGGCGAGATCGATTATCTGACGCGGCTCGTCCGCCCCGGCGTAGCGCTGGTCAACAACGCGATGAGCGCGCACCTTGGCTTTCTCGGCAGCGTCGAGAATATCGCGCGCGCCAAGGGCGAAATCTTCAACGGCCTGTCCGACGCCGGCATCGCCGTCTTCAACGGCGACGATCCGCATGCCGGTCTCTGGCGCGCGGCCAACGCACGGCGTTGCAGCATCGATTTCGGCTTTGCCGAAACGAACAAGGTGCGCGGCCGTTTCCAGCCGCACGATTTCGGCGCCGCGCTCGCCGTAACGCTGCCCAATGCCGCCCTCGAGATCGACCTCAAGGTGCCCGGCGCGCACAACGCGATGAACGCACTGGCCGCCGCCGCCGCCGCGTTTTCACTCGACGTAAGCCATCGCAGCCTGGTCGCCGGACTGTCCGGTTTCACCGGGGTGAAAGGACGTCTGCAACGCAAACCCGGATTGCACGGCAGCACCTTCATCGACGACAGCTACAACGCCAACCCCGATTCGGTACAGGCCGCACTCGAAGTGCTTGCCCATCGGCCCGGTAAAAAGCTGCTGGTGCTGGGCGACATGGGCGAACTCGGCGAAGACGCCGCCACGCTGCACGCACAGATCGGCCTGGCCGCGCGCGCCGCCGGCGTCGACCGTCTGCTGGCCCTGGGCGAACTGACGAAGGAAAGCGCCGCCGCCTTCGGCCCCGGTGGCATGCATTTCGAACGCATCGAGGAACTGCTCGCCGAACTCGAAAACGCGCTCGACGCCGACACCACTGTACTGGTGAAAGGCTCCCGCTTCATGCAGATGGAGCGCATCGTGACAAGTTTCCCGGAGACGCACTGACATGCTGCTTTGGCTATTCCAGCAACTCGGCCAGGACATCCGGGCATTCAACGTCTTCAGTTACCTGACGCTGCGCGCCGTGCTCGCCACGCTCACCGCACTGACGATTTCCTTCATCGTCGGCCCGGCCGTCATCCGCCAGCTCACCCGTCTGAAAATCGGTCAGTCGGTTCGCAGCGACGGCCCGCAAACGCATCTGGTCAAGTCGGGCACGCCGACCATGGGCGGCGCGCTCATCCTCGTCTCGGTCGCGGTCACCACCCTGTTGTGGGCGGATCTCACCAATCACTACGTCTGGGTTGCGCTCGCCACCCTGCTGGGCTTCGGCGTCATCGGCTGGGTGGACGATTGGCGCAAGGTGGTGGAAAAGAATTCGCGCGGCCTGCCTTCTCGCTGGAAGTACTTCTGGCAGTCGATGATCGGGCTGGCCGTAGCCATTTATCTGTGGCAAAGCGCCAGCCTGCCGGCGCATACCGAGCTCATCATCCCGTTTGCCAAGCACGCCACCTTCGCGCTGCCGGCCACGGCGTTCATTGCGCTCGCTTATTTCGTCATCGTCGGCGCGTCGAACGCGGTCAACCTCACTGACGGCCTCGACGGGCTGGCCATCCTGCCGACCGTGATGGTCGCCTCGGCACTCGCCATCTTCGCCTACGTCGCCGGCAACGCGGTGTTTTCAAGATACCTGGGGCTTCCCTTCGTGCCGGGGGCGGGAGAACTGGCCATCTTCTGCGCCGCCATGGCGGGTGCGGGGCTGGCCTTCCTGTGGTTCAACGCCTACCCGGCCGAAGTCTTCATGGGCGACGTCGGTGCACTTGCCCTCGGCGCCGCGTTGGGCATCGTCGCCGTCATCGTGCGGCAGGAAATCGTGCTCTTCATCATGTGCGGCGTGTTCGTCATGGAAACGCTGTCGGTGATGGTGCAGGTGGCCTCGTTCAAGCTCACCGGCAGGCGTGTCTTCCGCATGGCCCCGATTCATCACCACTACGAACTCAAGGGCTGGAAAGAAAACCAGGTGGTGGTGCGTTTCTGGATCATCAGCATGATGCTGGTGCTGATCGGCCTCGCGAGCCTGAAAATACGATGAACTACGACCGGCTCAACCTCTCCGGCAGGAACGTTCTGGTGCTCGGTCTGGGCGACACCGGCCTCGCGTGCGCGCGCTGGCTGGCGGCGCACGGCGCCGCCGTGTCGGTGGCCGACAGCCGCGAGGCGCCGCCGCACGCCGCACGCCTCGCCGAACTGCTGCCGGACGTTCCCCTGCGCTGCGGCACCTTCGACCCTCCGCAGCTTGCATCCGCCGACCTCCTGGTGGTCAGTCCCGGCGTGCCGCTGGCCGATCCGGCGGTGGCCGCGGCCATCCGTGCCGGCGTCGAGGCCATCGGCGACGTCGAGTTGTTCGCCCGCGCGATCGACGCAATCAACGCGCAGCGGCAACATCCGATGCGAACGATCGCCATCACCGGCAGCAACGGCAAGAGCACCGTCACCGCCATGTGCGGCGACATGTGCCGCATGGCCGGGCTGGAAACTTGCGTCGCCGGCAATATCGGTCTACCGGTGCTCGACGCGCTCTACGAAGTCGAGCAGGGTTTCGCCCCGGCACCGCAGGTATGGGTGCTGGAACTGTCATCGTTCCAGCTCGAAACCACGACGAGCCTGGCCGCCGACGCAGCAACCGTGCTCAACCTGTCGGCAGACCACATGGATCGCTATCCCGACATGGCGGCCTACGCAGCCGCCAAGGCGCGCATCTTCAGCGGTCAGGGTGTGCAGGTGCTCAATCGCGACGACCCGCGTTCGATGGCGATGGCGCTGCCGAACCGGCGCATCATCAGCTTCGGCCTCGACCGCTGTCCGGCGAATGAGGATTTCGGCCTGTGCGAGGACGAGCTGTGCCAGGGCGCCGACATGCTGATGCCGATTGCCACCCTGCCGGTCGCCGGCCTGCACAATGCCGCCAACGCGCTCGCCGCGCTGGCATTGACCCATGCGCTCGACCTGCCGACCGAAGCCCTGCTGCGCGGCCTGGTGCATTTCAAGGGGTTGCCGCACCGGGTCGAGCGCGTCGCCGAAATCGAGGGCGTCGTCTACTACGACGACTCCAAGGGCACCAACGTCGGCGCCACCGAGGCGGCGCTGTACGGCTTGGGCGCACGCAAGACCGTGGTCATCTTGGGCGGCGATGGCAAAGGCCAGGACTTTTCGCCCCTGAAAGCCGCGGTCGAAGCGAACGCGCGCGCGGTGCTGCTGATAGGCCGTGACGCCGTGCAGATAGAAGCGGCCCTCGACGGCAGCGGCGTGCCGGTCCATGCCGCCACGACGCTGCCCGAGGCGGTCGCCGCCGCGCACCGGCTTGCGCATCCGGGTGACGCCGTGCTGTTGTCACCCGCCTGTGCCAGCTTTGACATGTTCCGCAACTACGTCCATCGTGCCGAGGTCTTCGTCGCGGCAGTGGAGAAACTCGCGGCGGAAAGGGCGCAAGGCTGATGCTGTACACCGCACGCGCACCGCGACCTTCCGCCGAACTCGATTTCGGCCTGCTGTGGCTGGTATTCGGCCTGCTCGCCATCGGCTGGGTGATGGTGTATTCCGCCTCCATCGCCATCGCCGAAGCGGCCAACTACACCGGCCACAACGGCGAGTTCTACCTCGTCCGACAGGGTATCTTCATCCTGATCGGCGCAGCGGCCGGCATGGCGGCCTTTCAGGTGCCCATGCGCGTGTGGCAGCAATCCGCGCCCTATCTGTTTCTCGGCGGCCTCGTGCTGCTGGCGGTGGTGCTCCTTCCCGGCATTGGCCGCGAGGTCAACGGCAGCCGCCGCTGGATTCCGCTTGGCTTCGCCAACCTGCAACCTTCCGAACTGATGAAGTTTCTGGCCGTGCTCTACGCCTCCGACTACGCCACCCGCAAGGCGGCGCTGATGCACGACCTGAAACGCGGCTTTCTGCCGATGGCCGCCGTCATGTTCCTCACCGGCGTGCTGCTCCTCTCCGAGCCCGATTTCGGCGCATTCGTCGTCATCGTCTCCATCGCCATGGGCATCCTGTTCCTGGGCGGGCTCAACTGGCGGCTCTTCGCCGGGCTGGTCGTCGTGCTGATCGCGGGGTTTGCGGCGCTGATCCTGAGCTCGGCTTACCGGCGCGAACGCCTGCTCAATTTCCTCGACCCGTTCAAGGATCCCTACGGCAGCGGCTACCAGCTGTCGCACGCGCTGATCGCCTTCGGGCGCGGCGAGTGGCTGGGCGTGGGGCTGGGCGGCAGCGTCGAAAAACTCTTCTACCTGCCCGAAGCGCACACCGACTTCCTGCTCGCCGTGATCGCCGAAGAATTCGGTTATCTCGGCGTCGTCGCCGTACTGGCGCTGTTCGGCTGGCTCATCGTCAAGGCTTTCTTCATCGCCCGCCGTGCGGCACAGCTCGAACGCAACTTCTGCGCGCTGACCGCGGCAGGCATCGGCATCTGGTTCGGCGCACAGGCACTCATCAACATGGGCGTCAACGTCGGTCTGTTGCCCACCAAGGGACTCACCCTGCCCTTTCTGTCCTTTGGCGGCAGCGGCA
>CAZOVQ010000010.1:4767-18233 GCA_964583195.1 uncultured Thiobacillus sp. | reverse complement strand
GCGCGGGGTTGCCGATGTTCAGCTTGATGATGCGCTGGCCTTCTTCCTCCATCTGTTTGGCGCGCGCCATCACCGGCCCACGGATGTCGTAGCAGACGTTGTCGAGTTTGCTGGATTTGCGCAGGGTGTGCAGGATGGGCTGGTCGTCGGCCGTCACAATGAGGTTCCGGGAATGGAAAACCAAGGCAAAACAATGCCTTGAAAAACCGCTGAGTTTACCGGAGCCGCCCTGCCCCGGCAAACCCGGTATCTCGCCCCTGTCGCGTCGGCGCAGCCTCTGATAGGGTTGCGCCATGAAGCTGCATCTTCACTCTGGCGCCGGGCAGGCGCTATTCACCGGCTATGGCGCCGACCACGTGTCTATCGGCGGCGTCCGTCACGAGTCCAGCCTGCTGCTCGGCCCACGCGGAATCGAAATCGCGCCTTGGGCCGGGCTGACCTTCGAAGCGCTCACCGCCGCGCATTTCGTCTGGATCGCCGGCCATGATCTCGACATCGTGCTCCTGGGCACCGGCAGCCGTCTGCGTTTCCCGCATCCTTCGCTCACGCAGGCGCTGACCGCGACGCGAACCGGACTGGAGGTGATGGACATCGGCGCGCTCTGCCGAACCTACAACATTCTCGCGGCCGAGGGCCGCAACGTCGGCGCGGCAGTGTTGATTGAACCTCGATAGCACACCCCGCAGCGTCCCCGCGCAGGTGCGCGGGTTTACCTCCTGCAGGGCGCGACGACGCCGCCGCTCCAGCACATGCGCTGCTTGACGGGCGCGGCCGCGCCGGAAGGCGTTTGCGCTCCGGCAAGGGATTTTCCGGAAGCGGCTTTTCTCACGGTCAATTTCTTGCGCGTCGTTTTTGCGGCAGCAGGTTTCGTCTGCACGGCCGGCACTGCGGTTTCCGCTGCGGCCGGCGCTGCGAACGCAGGCAACTCGACCACCGGCGTATCCGCGACCGGGCCGTAATCGACCGAACCGGATTCGAGCGCGCCGGATTCGGACGGGCCAGGTATTGCGAGCGCGTTCGCGGGGGCCGTGCCGGCGGCATCCGGGGAGGCCGCGTCCGGTGCCGGCGGCAGCCCGTCCGCATCGGGCGGCGGCAGTTCGACGATGGGAGTGTCGGCGACGGGGCCGTAATCGACTTGCGCCGGAAGCGGAACCACGGGCACCAGCACCATGAAATAGGGGACCCACCCGGGCGGCGCGCTCCACTGGGGCAAGGGCTGGGGGGCGACGTAGTAAGGCGCAGGCATGAACGGAACCGGCATCCAGACCGGCATCGCCTGCGCCATGCCCGGCGGCAGCAAAGTCTGCTGTGCGGCGGCAGGCGGCTCGGGCTCGACGACGGCATCCGCAAACGCGGCGGCGCCGCCAAGACACGCCCATGCAAGCAGGATACGCAGGAATACCGGGGAAGACATGCTCACACTCCTTGATGCACTGTCCTCCAAGGATAACCGGAGCACTGCGCCCGGCCAAATGCGGCAGGTGAAGACGACCCCGACCCGCCGTGCAACGCCGCTTCGTCCCGCGGGCAACAGGAGCTGTCGCGGCACGGCATGCCTAGCTCGGCTGCATTCCGAGTCAGGGCACGTTCGATTGATGCGCGACCAGCACCGCTTCGGGAACGCGCAGGCGGATGGCCGCTGCCAGTTCGGAAATCGCGCCGGGGCGGGGGCGCAGGGAGACCCACAGCAGATTGAGCTTGAGATTGAGGTCGGCGAACACCACGTCCTGGTGCAGGGCAAGCACCGCCTGGATGTCGCGCGAGGCACGCTCGATTTCGCCGTGCGACCGGTCGCGCAGGCGCGGAATCAGCATCATGAAGTCGATCAGGCGCAGGCCGCTCGGGTCGCGGGTCGGTGCGATCTGCCAGAGCGGTTGACCTGGTTCGGTCTGTGCGATCCGGGCCGGCGCAGTCGAAGTGTACAGCCTGATTTTCATGGCGCCTCCCGTTTGCGGTTCATGCCTTGGGCAAGGTATCCCTTGGCGAGTTCCGCTCGAACCGGTGAAGCGCAGCCGGTCGCGGGGAACGAACGTCCCGGCGCAGAAAACGCTCTAGCTCTCCAAGCGCCAGACGGTAGACCTCGCGTTTGAAATCGACTACTGCGTCCATCGGCACCCAGTAATCGTTCCAGCGCCAGGCGTCGAATTCCGGATGCTCACTGGCGCGCAGGCAGACATTGCAATCGCGGCCGGTAAGCCGCAGCAGAAACCATATCTGCTTCTGCCCCCGGTAGATGCCCCGGCTGTCGCGCCGCGTCCAGTGTGCGGGCACGTCGTAACGCAGCCATTCGCGGGTGCGCCCGAGTATGCGGACATGCTCGGGAAGCAGGCCGACTTCCTCTTCGAGTTCCCGGAACATGGCCTGCTCTGGCGTTTCCCCGGCCTGTATGCCGCCCTGGGGAAACTGCCAGGCGTGCTGGTTGACGCGCTTGCCCCAGAAAACCTGGTTGCGCGCATTGCACAAAACGATGCCTACGTTCGGGCGGTACCCTTCTCGGTCGATCATGGCCGCCACCAATCAACAATTCACTGTCCGCATTTTTTCACAGCCTCCGGAAATTGCAAACGCGGCGCGTGCGCAAGGATGCGCGTTGCCGCCGTGGTCGGCGCAAAATTGCGTTTGCCGCCCGGGCATCAATCGAGCAGCGGCGCGATGTCCCGCGCCCATTGCCAGTCGCGCGCGTACGCGCGCAGGTCCAGCCCCCAGCGTTTCGAGCGATCGGCCAGTTCCGGACGGGCTTCCTCCAGACGCGCCGCCGCGCCGGGCGCGGCAAAGGCAAAGACGATGACGTTGGTTTTATCCTGCACCGACAGCCAGCCGATCTCGCCGTCGAAGGCACGCGCGAGACGCGCGAAATAGCTGGCGAAGTCGCGGTCGCGTCCCCACAGGTTCACCGCCAGGATGCCGTCCGGGCGCAAGGCGCGCCGGCAGCCCGCGTAAAAGCTTTCCGTCGCCAGCGCCGCCACCTGATTGCCGGCGTCGAACCCGTCGACCAGGATGACGTCGGCGCTGGCCGGATGCGCGCGCACGTAACGCGCACCGTCGGTCTCGATCACCGACAGGGTCGCGTCGTCCGGCGGCAATTCGAAATGCGCGCGCGCCACCGCGATCACGCGCGGGTCGATCTCCACCGCGGTTACCCGCGTCTGTTCCCGATGCCGGCGGATGAACTTGGCGAGCGATCCGCCGCCCAGACCGATCATCAGCACGTCTCGTGGCATGGGGTTGAACAGGACGAAGCCCATCATCGCCCGCGTGTAGGCCAGCTCCAGATCCCACGGCCGGCTGATCCGCATCGCGCTCTGGATCGCGCGGCTACCCAGATGCAGCGTGCGCACGCCGCGCGCCTCCGTCACTTCGATGGAGGCATCGTTGCCCGACGCGAAGCCGGCGCCCCTGCCCGGTTTCAGACGCATGCGTCACCTCCGGACAGACCCGGCGGGCCGTTGCGCCGCCGTTTTCCAGCCGCCACCCGGCTGTCGGCCGGGAAATCTGTAACAAGTTTGATACGCGTGAAAGTTAGCATGGGCAGGCAGCGCGGCGCGCGGCGGATTCAGCGACAGACCGCCATTTTACGTGCCGTCGGGCCGCCCCCGTCTCCGTACTCTCCGAGCATACTGGCCACCATGAAACGCACGCGCACACCCGTCGTATCCGAGCCGCAACGGGAAACGCTTTCCCGCCTGCTGGACACCCTTGCGCATCTGATGCAGCGGATCGAAGCCGGCACGCGCGACCGCCTGCACGAGCTGGGCGCGACCACCCCCTCGCTCGGACTCGATCCCAGTGTGCGCAATCTGCTGCACTACCTTGAATTCCGCTCGCTCGATCAGCGCCCCTTGCAACGCATGCTGAGCGAACAGGGGCTGTCTTCGCTCGGTCGCTGCGAAAGCCATGTCTGCGACGCGATCCAGCGCGTTTCACGGATGCTCAGTCTTGCCCTGGGGCAGTCGCTTCCCGCATTGTCGCCGAACACGACGATCACGCTGGAGCAGGGGCAGCGCCTGCTCGCCCGCAATACCGACGCCCTGCTTGGTCCTGCCACGCCGAAGCGCCGGGTTCGCATCATGGTGACCCTGCCGGGCGAGGCGGCGACCGATTACACCCTGGTGCGGAATCTGCTGGCAGGCGGCATGGACGTTGCCCGGATCAACTGCGCGCACGACACTCCGCCGGTATGGCGGCAGATGGCGGCAAACATCCGTCGCGCCTCGGCCGAGCTGGGGCGCGCCTGCCGGATCGCCGCCGACCTCGCAGGACACAAGATCCGCACCGGCCCGCTCGAGCAGGTAGCGGGCGTCCTGCACCTGAAACCCCGGCGCGACCGCCTTGGCAGGGTGCTCGCCCCCGCCCGCGTGGCCCTCTACGCCCGGCTCCCGGCGTCGCCGGATATCGCGCACGGAATCGGCCTCGGCCTCACGGCCGACGACCTGGCCTCGCTTGCCCCCGGCGACATTCTGAGCTTCGAGGACACACGCGGCGCAAGACGGCAGTTGCTGATCGAATCAGCGAGCGTATCGGCGGACGCCACGCCCGTCTGGGCCAGCCTGTCCGAATCCGCCTATCTGACAAACGGCCTGGCCTGGCACAGCCACACGGCGTCGCAGCGGCGCCTGCGCGGCCGCTTCTGCGGCATCGCGCCCCAGGATGCCGAATTGCGCCTGCAACACGGCGATCGCCTGCATCTGACACGCAGCCTCCAGTCGGGCCGCGCGGCCGTGCCCGACCCGCGCGGCGGGCTGCTCGCGCCCGCGCACATCGCCTGCACCTGCCCCGAGGTATTCGATCGTTTGCAGCCCGGACAGAAAGTATGGATAGACGACGGCAAGCTGGGGGCGACAGTTGAAGCGACAGACGCCGCCGGCGCGCTGCTGCACATCCAGGAATGCCGTCCCGGCGGTGTCCGCCTGCTGGCGGACAAGGGCCTCAATTTTCCCGGCCTGGAGACAGGTTTGCCGGCGCTGTCGGACAAGGATCTGCGCGATCTCGATCACCTGGTCGAGTGGGCCGACATCATCGGATTTTCCTTCGTCGAGTCGGGCGCGCACATGCAAAGCCTGCTCGAACAGATGGCCTGCCGCCAAGCCAGCCATCTCGGTGTCATCGCCAAGATCGAGACCGCGCGCGCATTCCACAGGCTGCCTGAAATCCTGCTCGCGGCAATGGGGCGGTCCCCCTTCGGCGTCATGATCGCGCGCGGCGACCTGGCCATGGAAATCGGCCCGGAGCGCCTCGCCGAAGTGCAGGAGGAGATACTCTGGCTGGCCGAAGCCGCCCATCTGCCGGTAGTGTGGGCAACCCAGGTGCTCGAAACCCTGGCCAAACAGGGGGCGGTATCGCGGCCGGAGCTGACCGACGCGGCCATGGGCGTGCGCGCCGAATGCGTCATGCTCAACAAGGGCGCTTACATCGACCGGGCGCTCGCCAGCCTGGACGACATTCTCACCCGCATGCAGGCACATCAACTGAAAAAATCCGCGCAGTTGCGCGCCTTGCACTGGCGCCAGTCCGTCAACCCATGAATCCGCTCGCTTCGGCCGCCAGCCTTGCCGGAGCCCGAAGATTCCCCCGGTACACGGTAAAATGCCGTTTTCGGGATTTTCGCCTTTACGCCATGCGCGCCAGCCAGTTCTTCATATCGACCACCAAGGAAGCCCCCAGCGACGCCGAACTCGCCAGCCACAAACTGATGCTGCGCGCCGGCCTCATCAAGCGCCTCGGCTCGGGGCTCTACACCTGGATGCCGCTGGGGCTGCGCGTGCTGCGGCGGGTGGAGGCCGTCGTGCGCGAGGAAATGAACCGCGCCGGCGCAATCGAATTGTTGATGCCCGCCGTGCAGCCGGCCGAGCTGTGGGAGGAATCCGGCCGCTGGACGATATTCGGGCCGCAGATGCTGAAGATCAGGGACCGTCACCAGCGCGACTTCTGCTTCGGCCCCACGCACGAGGAAGTCATCACCGATATCGCCCGCCGCGAAATCAGGAGCTATCGCCAGCTGCCGCTCAACTTCTACCAGATCCAGATGAAGTTCCGCGACGAAATCCGGCCGCGCTTCGGCGTCATGCGCGCACGCGAATTCCTGATGAAGGATGCCTACTCCTTCCACGCCAGCCGCGACAGCCTCGTCGGCACCTACCGGACGATGTACGACGCTTACGGCCACGTGTTCACCCGCCTGGGTCTCAGATTCCGCGCCGTGGCCGCCGACACCGGCGCCATCGGCGGCTCCGGTTCGCACGAATTCCATGTGCTGGCCGACTCGGGCGAGGACACGCTCGCCTTCTGCCCCGATTCTGACTACGCCGCCAACGTCGAGATGGCCGAGGCGCTCGCCCCCGCAACCCCGCGTGCCGCAGCGGCCGAGACGATGCGCGAGATCGACACGCCGAAGCAGACCACCTGCGAGGACGTCGCCGCGCTGCTCGGCTTGCCGCTCGCACGCACCGTCAAGCTGGTCGCCTGCGTCGCCGGCGAACGCATGGTCGCCGTGCTGGTGCGCGGCGACCACGAAATCAACGAAGTGAAACTCGGCAAACTGTCCGGCATGGCCGGCTTCCGGCTCGCCGGCGAAGCCGAAATCCGAGCAGCCTTCGACTGCCCGCCCGGCTTCCTTGGTCCGGTCGGGTTAGACCGCGCAAAAATCCGCATCATCGCCGACCACAGCGTCGCCGCGATGAGCGATTTCGTCTGCGGCGCGAACCGGCCCAAACTGCACCTGGCCGGTGTCAATTTCGGCCGTGACCTTGAAGAACCCGATTGCGTGGCCGATATCAGGAATGTGGTGGCCGGCGACCCGAGCCCGGACGGCCGGGGCCGGCTCGAACTGTGCAAGGGCATCGAGGTCGGGCACGTGTTCCAGCTGGGCAACAAGTATTCGCAGGCGATGAACGCGACCTACCTCGACGAAACCGGCTGTGCGCAGCCCCTGGAAATGGGTTGTTACGGCATCGGCGTGTCGCGCATCGTCGCCGCGGCCATCGAGCAGAACCACGACGCCCGAGGCATCGTCTGGCCGAAAGCCATGGCACCGTTCTTGCTGGTCATCGTGGCAATCGGCTACGGCAAGAGCGATACAGTCAGAACCGCAGCCGATGCCTTGCATGCCGAACTCTCAGCCGCCGGTTTCGACGTGCTGCTCGACGACCGCGACGAACGCCCCGGCGTGATGTTCGCCGACGCCGAACTGATTGGCATCCCGTACCGCGTCACCGTGAGCGAGCGCGGCCTGGCGGAAGGCACGATCGAGTACCAGCCGCGGCGCGCGGAAACCGGCCCGCGTGACGAAGCAAGGAAAATCGCCCTCGCTGACGCGCGGGCGTTTCTGACACGATTGATGGAAAGCTGACATGAAAAAGACCCTGCCTCGATGCCTGTTCGTCGCCGTCCTGCTGCTGGCGCAGCCCGCGCTCGCCGGCGCACAGCGCGAGGAAGCGCTTTCGGCGAGCGCGCGCGCGTCCTTGCAACGCGGCCTCGCCGACACCGCGGTCACGCGTACCGCCTTCGGCAACCGCGCCGACGAATCCGCCTGGCTGAGTGAAATGTCGCGCCGGCTGGCCAAGCGGATGCCGGATGAAGCCGAGCGCCAGGAATTCCTCACCACCCTGCACTGGGAAGCCTCACGCGCCGGCATCGATCCGCAGCTCATGCTCGGACTGATCCAGGTAGAAAGCGGCTTCCGCAAATACGCCGTGTCCCCGGTCGGCGCCCGTGGCTACACCCAGATCATGCCGTTCTGGGTCAAGACCATCGGCAACCCCGACCACAATCTGTTCCAGCTACGCACCAACCTGCGCTATGGCGCGCTTATTCTGCGCCACTACATCGACATTGAACGCGGCAACCTCTTTCGCGCGCTGGGTCGTTACAACGGCAGTCTGGGCCGGCCGGAATACCCCGCTCTCGTCATCGGCGCCTGGAAACGCCACTGGGATTACCCCCCCCGCATCCGCACCGCCGAAGCCGGCACCGCTTCGCCATCCGCCGGCAACTGACACCCAACTGTGCCCGTCAACCCGCCACGGGAACGGGCAACCGGCACAGATACGCGGCGCCCTGAGTCTGCGTATTTTTCCGAAGGCCGATTCCCTATAATCCCGGAAACCGCAGTTGACCGCTCGCCGCCCTCGTAAAGCCGCATGCATGCCGAACATTTCCGCTGCGCTCACGTCCACCTGTCGAGTGAGCACGCTACGCGCCCGATTGCACGGTTTTCTGGCCGCCCGGGCTGCGTTGCTCTTCGTTGCAGGGAGCGGCCATGCGACTCATCGCGCCTTGCCGGACAGCCAGAAAACCGCACACTCGACCGCGTCCAACTGAGGTTCCCAGGATAATCCCCGCATGCTTTCCGACCGTGCACGCATCCTTCTGAAATCCCTGGTGGAACGCCACATCGCCGACGGCGAGCCGGTCGGGTCGCGCACACTGTCGAAGCACGCCGGACTGGACCTGTCGCCGGCGAGCATCCGCAACATCATGGCCGATCTGGAGGAAATGGGCTTCGTCTCCAGCCCGCATACTTCGGCCGGACGGGTGCCGACGCCACGCGGCTACCGCTTCTTCGTCGACACGCTGCTCACGGTGCAGCCGCTCGACCCGGCCGCGGTCTGCAAGCTCGAAATCGAGCTGGCGCCCGCCGACCCGCAGCGCCTGATCACTGCCGCCTCGACGCTTTTGTCCGACTTGAGCCTGTTCGCCGGTCTGGTGATGACGCCGCGCCGCAACCCGGCCTTCCGCCAGATCGAATTCCTCGGCCTGTCGGACAAGCGCATCCTGCTCATCATCGTGACCATGGAGGGCGAGGTCGAGAACCGCGTCATCCGCACCGACACCCCTTGCAGCGCCTCCACGCTCGTCGAGGCAGCCAACTACTTCAACCAGCATTTCGCCGGCTGCACCTTCGACCAGGTGCGCGCGCAGCTGCGCGACGAACTCGGCCGCATGCGCGACGACATCACCTGCCTGATGACTGCCGCGGTCGACGCCGGCAGCGAAGCGGCGAACCAGGAGCAGGTCGTCGTCGCCGGCAGCCGCAAGCTGCTCGATGTCGAAGAACTCTCCAGCAACGTCGGCAACCTGCGCCGGCTGTTCGACGCCTTCGAGCAGAAGACGGGCCTCCTGCAACTGCTCGACCAGTCGCGCAGCGCCACCGGGGTGCAGATATTCATCGGCGGCGAATCGGATCTGCTGCCGCTCGACGAATGCAGCCTCGTCACCGCCCCGTATTCCGTCGACGGTCAGGTGGTCGGCACGCTCGGCGTTGTCGGTCCGACCCGCATGGCCTACGAGCGCGTCGTTCCCATCGTCGACATCACCGCCAAACTCCTCTCCAGCGCGCTGTCGCACCACTGATGCCCTACCTCAAGGAACCCGGACACAGCCATGGCCGGCAGACGAAAACCGGCATCCTGCTGCTCAACCTCGGCACCCCCGAAGCGCCCACCAAAGCCGCGCTGCGGCCCTATCTCAAGCAGTTTCTCTCCGACCCGCGCGTGGTCGAAATCCCGCGCGCCGTGTGGTGGCTGATCCTCAACGGCATCATCCTCAACACACGCCCGAAAAAATCGGCGGAAAAATACGCATCGATCTGGACCGCCGACGGTTCGCCGCTCAAGGTGTACACAGAAAAGCAGGCCAAGCTGCTGCAAGGCTGGCTCGGCGAGCAGCTTGCCTCGCCGATACAGGTGGAATACGCGATGCGCTACGGCAGCCCCTCGATACCGGACACGCTTGCACGCATGAAAGCCGGAGGCTGCGAGCGTATCCTGCTGCTGCCCGCGTACCCACAATACGCAGCCTCGTCCACTGCCACCGCGTTCGACATGGCTTTCGCCTGGATGCAGAAAACGCGCAACCAGCCTGCGCTGCGCACGGTCAGGCATTACCACGATCACCCGGCCTACCTCCACGCGCTGGCAACGAACATCCGCGATTACTGGCAAATGAAGGGTCGGCCGGACGTCCTGGTGATGAGCTTTCACGGGGTGCCACGCCACACCCTCGACCGCGGCGACCCCTACCATTGCGAATGCCGGAAAACCGGTCGTCTTCTCGCCGAGGCGCTCGGGCTCGAAGAAAAACAGTTCCGTCTCACCTTCCAGTCGCGCTTCGGCCGGGCCGAGTGGCTACAGCCCTACACCGACAAAACCCTGGCGGCGTTGGGGCGCGAAGGCATCGCCCGGGTCGACGTGGTTGCGCCGGGCTTTACCTCGGACTGCCTGGAAACGCTGGAAGAACTGGCCATGGAAGGCCGCCAGACCTTCCTTGCCGCCGGCGGCAGGGAATTCCACTACATTCCCGCGCTCAACACGCATCCGCAATGGATCGCCGCACTCGGACACATCGCGCTCGACAACCTTGGCGGCTGGGCGCAGACATCATGGGACCGCGACGCAGACAGCCTGGCGCGCGAAGCCAGCCGGACACGCGCCCTGCAACTCGGCGCCGAGCGCTGACGCTCAGCCGCGAACCGCGCACCTCCCGGCTCGCGTCCGCCGCCGGCACTGCTCAAAAAATACGCAATTGCTCGCCCGCAGGCCGCGCTATATAAGCGTTTGCTTGTTGACAGTTTTTTTTTACCGCTGAATCATGCGGCCCATACGGGAAACCGAGAAGCCCGTATCCTGATTTATGACGATCTAAAACGGGGTAACCAAGAAGCCCGTTTTCATCGCCGCTTACGGAACCCAGGTTCCAGTCATCCATATCGTTTGGAGGAGTCCTCATGAAAAAGCCCATCCTCGCGGCCCTGCTCATCGCAGGCACGCTGGGCGCGGCCGTCTCGGCGCACGCCGATCCACGTGCCCGCTTCATCGCCGCCAATTGTTCCTACTGTCACGGCCCCGACGGCAAGAGCCGCGGCGCCATTCCAAGCCTGGCCGGCATGGAGCCTGGCTACTTCGTTCAGCAGATGAAGGCCTTCCGCGACGGTTCGCGTCCGGCCACTGTCATGAAGAAGCACGCCAACGGCTATACCGACGCCGAATTCGAATCGATGGCCAAGTATTTCGCCGCGGTCAAATAAGCCAGAAGGAGCCCCTGTCATGACCCTCAATCGTCGCGATTTCCTCAAAACCTCGGCCAGCGTAGCAGGTCTTGCCGCCACCGCCGGCCTCGCAGGCTGCGCCACCGCCACACCCACCAGCAGCACCGGACCCAAGGTCGTCGTCGTCGGCGCCGGCTTCGGCGGCTCCACTTTTTCGCGTTACCTCAAGATGTGGGCGCCCAATGCCCAGGTCACGCTCATCGAGCCGAACGCCCATTTCACCTCCTGCCCGTTCTCCAACACGGTGCTGGCCGGCATCAACAAGATGGAAGACATTTCCATGCCCTACGACTACCTGAAGAAGGTCGTCGACAACTTCGTGCCCGACACCGTCACCGCCATCGACACCGGCAAACAGACCGTCACCACCGCCGGTGGTCACACCTTCTCCTACGACAAGCTGGTCCTGTCCGGAGGCATCGAACTGCTGTTCGACAAGGTGCAGGGCTACGACGCCGAAGCGCAGAAAACCGTCAAACACGCCTGGAAAGCCAGCCCTGACCAGACTGGCGTGCTGCGCCAACAACTCGAGGCGATGCCCGACGGCGGTACGTTCGTCATGTCCGTGCCGATGTCGCCCTACCGCTGCCCGCCCGGCCCCTACGAACGTGCGTGCATGGTCGCCAGCTACTTCAAGCAGGCCAAACCCCGTTCCAAGGTCATCATCCTCGACGGCAATCCGGATGTCGCTTCCAAGAAAGGCCTGTTCGTCGCGGCCTGGAAGAAACACTTCGGCTACGGTACCGACAACAGCATGATCGACTACCGTCCGAACAACATGCCGCGCTCGGTCGACGCGAAGAAGATGATGGTCGGCACCGAATTCGACGACGTGAAGGGCGACGTCATCAACGTCGTGCCGCCGATGCGCGCCGCCGCAATCACCGGCCTGGCCGGCGTGCGCGACGGCAACAGCGGCAGCTGGTGCACCATCGACTACACCACCTTCGAGTCCAAGGTCGTGAAGAACGTCCACGTTCTGGGCGATTCGGCGCTGACCAATTTCCCGAAATCGGGATCGGTGGCCAACAATACCGGCAAGATGTGCGCCTACGCCCTGTCCGAACAGTTCGCCGGCCGCGCCGTCGACCCAGCGCCGGTCGTCACCAACACCTGCTACTCGGGCACCGGCATGGGTACCGCCTTCCACGTCGCCACCGTGTTCCGCTGGAACGACGAAAAGAAAGCGCTGGTGCCGCCCAAGGATGCCAATGGCGTATCCAGCGAAGAAAGCGAAATCGAGATGGCCTACATGGAATCCTGGGCGCGAAACATCTGGGCCGACACCCTGGGTCTGCCCGAAACCTACAATTACACCGCCAAGGGCTGAATCTGCCCGAACGCTTGCGACGGGGCCGTTTGTGGTCCCGTTTTTTTTGTGCGTTGCACAGGTTCATTGCCTTGTGCCGCACATAAAATAGGATGTTAATATCTGCTTATAAAGTTGCCCGCGACACCGTCCCATCGCGTCCACCAGGAGCCTTGCATGCAAACCCTCAACCCGACCGTGGCCAGCCTGATCCTGGCGCTGGCCGTTCCTGCCGCAGGCGTCGCGGCCGAGCCGATCCGGCCGATACCGGCCGCGCGGATCGAGAATCCTGCGATGGTGGCGCTGGGCAGGAAACTCTTTTTCGATCCGCGTCTGTCGCGCTCCGGTTTCATTTCCTGCAACAGCTGCCACAACCTCTCCCTGGGCGGCAGCGACAATCTCAAGACATCGATCGGCCATAACTGGCAACGCGGGCCGATCAATTCTCCCACGGTGCTCAATTCCAGCATGAACCTCGCGCAATTCTGGGACGGCCGCGCCAGGAACCTGAAGGAACAGGCAGCCGGCCCTCTCGTCAATCCCGGTGAAATGGCGTTCACGCACGAGCTGGCGGTCGACGTGCTCGATTCCATCCCTGCCTACAAGGCCGAATTCCAGCAGGTATTCGAACGCGACGAGATCGACATCGACATGGTCACCCGTGCCATCGCCGCATTCGAGGAAACCCTGGTCACGCCGGATTCGCGCTTCGACCGATGGCTCAAGGGTGACACCAAAGCGCTCAGCAAGATGGAATTGCGTGGCTACCGGCTGTTCAAGGACAGCGGCTGCACCGCCTGCCACTATGGTCCCGCGGCGGGTGGCGCCTCGTTCCGGAAAATGGGCGTGGTGGCGGAATACGATACGCAGAACAAGGCGCAGGGCGTGGCCGGGCTCACCGGCCTGGACGCCGACAGGATGAAGTTCAAGGTGCCCACCCTGCGCAACGTCGAACTCACCTACCCCTACTTCCACGACGGCGAAGCCGATACCCTGGAAAAGGCGGTGGACATCATGGGTCGCCTGCAGCTCGGCCGCACCTTTTCGATGGAGGAAATCGACGACATGGTCGCCTTCCTGAAGACGCTCACCGGTCGCCAGCCCGATTTCAGGCTG
>CAZOVQ010000010.1:0-4757 GCA_964583195.1 uncultured Thiobacillus sp. | reverse complement strand
TCGTTGATCGCGGCTTGTAATCCCTCTGAGGCGCTGCCCATCCTGCCGCCTTCGACAAACGTCACGCCGCGCCCCCGTCCGTTCGACTGAGCAGCAAGCGGGCGGCCGCGGGTTCAGGCCGCCGTCGCCCTTTCCTTGTCGCGCACCCGTTCGTACACCACGAAATCGAAATGCAGGGGGTCGTCCCGGGCGCCCACGCAGGAGACGCGCGATATTTCACGGAACGCCCCGCGGTCGTACTCGGGGAACCAGGCGTCGCCTGCGACCTCGGCATCCACTTCGGTCAGGTAAAGTCGATCGGCGAGATCGATTGCCTGGGCGTACAGTTCCGCCCCGCCGATGAAAAAAAGCTCGTCGCTGTCCGCGCACCGGACGATGGCTTCGGCAATCGAGGCGGCCAGCATGCACCCTTCGGGCCGGTAGTCCGGGTTGCGGGTGATGACGACGTTGGTGCGTCCCGGCAGCGGACGCCCCAGCGACTCGAAGGTCTTGCGCCCCATCAGCACGGGATGCCCCAGCGTCAGCGCCTTGAAATGCGCCAGATCTTCCGGCAGCCGCCACGGCAGCCGGTTGTCGATGCCGATGACCCGGTTCTTGGCCAGCGCTGCAATCACGCTGACGCGCGGTGTATTGTGGGACATGTTTTTTCCGCTCACTGCTGACGGCTCACCGCTCACTAAACTGCCACCGGCGCCTTGATCGCGGGATGCGGGTCGTAGCCTTCGAGCGTGAAATCCTCGAAGCGGAAGCCGAAGATATCCCCGACTTCGGGATTTATCCGCATCGTCGGCAACGGACGCGGTTCGCGTCCGAGCTGCTCGCGCGCCTGTTCGAGGTGATTCAGATACAGGTGCGCATCGCCCAGGGTATGCACGAAATCGCCCGGTTCAAGATTCGTTACCTGCGCCATCATCATCGTCAGCAGCGCATAGCTGGCGATGTTGAACGGCACGCCGAGGAAGATGTCGGCGCTGCGCTGGTAGAGCTGGCAGGAGAGTCTGCCGTCGGCAACGTAGAACTGGAAAAAGGCGTGGCAGGGCGCAAGCGCCATCCTGTCGAGGTCGGCGACGTTCCACGCAGAGACGATGATGCGGCGCGAATCGGGGTTGGTTTTCAGCGCCTTCACCGCTTCCGCAATCTGGTCGATGGTGCCGCCGTCGCGTGCCGGCCAGCTGCGCCACTGGTGGCCGTAAACCGGGCCAAGATTGCCTTGCTCGTCGGCCCATTCGTTCCAGATCGAAACGCCGTTGTCCTTGAGATACCGGATGTTGGTGTCGCCCTGCAAAAACCACAGCAGCTCGTGGATGATCGAGCGCACATGGCATTTCTTGGTGGTGACGAGCGGGAAGCCTGCGGCCAGGTCGTAGCGCATCTGCCAGCCGAATACCGACAGGGTGCCGGTGCCGGTGCGGTCGTCTTTCTTGGTGCCACGCTCGAGCACGTGGCGCATCAGGTCGAGATAGGGTTTCATGGTGGGTTCGCGGGGGCGGCCGGCGCGGCCTGAGTCCCCCGATTATCGCCGAGAACTTCCTCGAAATAGCCAGCCAGCACCGTGGCGGGCGATGCGCCGTAAACGTCCCAGAACGCGATCTCGAAATCGGTATCGTCCTGCACCGCCAGTACCAGGGCGCGGAAACGGACCTCGTCCTTTGCCTTCAACCAGCCGACGAGCTGCATGGACTGCCGGTAGAACTCGTGGATGCCGAGGCCGGAAGCCGCGGCACGGTGACGGCGGTCGGGAGTATCGCGCACCGTCAGGTTCACGCGCCGACCGGCGCGAATCGCCGCCCGCACTCCGGCGTCGCTGGCGGATTCGGCGCCGCCGCCGTCCGCCGTGAGCGTGGCCCAGCCTTCGTGAAACCACACCGGCAGCGTGCTGTGATAGTGCCCGATACGATGCCCCAGGTGCAGATGCGCCAGCTCGTGCGTGAGCAGCGCGGGCAGACGATGCTTCTCACTGCGGTCGAGATTGGGCGACAGGATGAGCCGGTTGTCCGGCACCACGGCAGCCGACAGTTTCGGCGTTCTCACCCAGCGCCTGAAGCAGGTATCCGTCCCGCACACGTAGACGCGCGGCGGGCGGGCAAATGGCAGATAGTGCGCGGCTTCGACTCGTCTCATCGACGCCGGCAAGGCTTCCGCCACCCGCGCGCCGTAGGCTTCGAAACCGGGTTCGACCCGGACCTGCGCATCGCCCGCCAGCGGCACGAAACCTTCGATCGGAATGCGCGCACGCGGCTCGCTCACTGTCAGCGCACAGCCCTGCAGCAGGGCCGCAAGCAGCAACGGCCATCCGTGTGTCATGCCGGATCGAGCGCTTGCCAGCGGCCGTCGATCAACCCTTCCAGCGGTGCATACTGCGTCTTGTACGCCATCTTGCGGCTTTCGGCGATCCAGTAGCCTAGATAAAGATAGGGCAGTTCCAGCCTGCGGGCGAGTTCGATCTGCCACAGCACGCCGTACACGCCCAGGCTGTCACGTGCGCGCTCGGGGTCGAAACAGGTGTAGACGGCGGACAGGCCATCGTCGATCTGGTCGACGAGCGAAATCATCGCCAGCGCGTCGCCGTCACGGAACTCGACCATCATGGAGTCGACGTTGGACGACAGCAGGAACTGTGTGTACTGATCGGGGCCGTCGCGATCCATGCCGCCGCCCGTGTGGCGGCTGCCGAGATAACGGCGATACAGCGCGTAATGCTCGTCCCGGAAATCGAGCGGCATGAAACGCGCCGCAAGATTGCGGTTGCGACGCAGGCAACGGCGCTGGGCACGGTTGGGTTCGAAGCGCGCGACATCGACGCGCACCGGCACGCACGCGCGGCACTGCTCGCAATGCGGGCGATAGGTGAACTGCCCGCTGCGGCGGAAACCGGCGCGGATCAATGCGCTGTAGGCAGCGCCGTCGATCAGGTGCGTGGGCGTGGCAACCTGCGAACGCGCACGCCGGCCCGGCACATAGCTACAGTCGTAATGCGCGGTGAGATAGAACTGAATGCGCTGGAAAGGCGGTTCACTCGGGTGCATCGAAACTCCAGGGACCGGGGTTGTGCGGCAAGTTTACCAATTCCGCCACACGCGCGACGAAGGCCGCGCGCGGCATCGTTTTTGCGCCCAGACGGGCGAGATGCGGGGTTTCCATCTGGCAGTCGATCAGCCCGAAGTCCCAGCATGCGAGCTGCCGGGCAAGGCGTGCCAGCGCCACCTTGGAAGCATCGCTTTCGCGGCTGAACATCGATTCGCCATAGAACATGCGGCCGATCGCCACCCCGTAGAGCCCGCCCACCAGCCGGCCGTCGCGCCAGCTCTCGATCGAATGCGCATAGCCGGCGGCAAACAGCCGCGCATACGCCGCGATCATGATCGGCGAAATCCAGGTACCGGCCGCACCCGGCCGCGGTGCCGCGCAGGCGCGCATGACGCCGGCAAAATCGCTGTCGACGCGCAGTTCGAAGCCGCCGTTGCGGATGCGCCGGGCGAGCGAGCGCGTCACCCGCATATCGCCTGGAACCAGTACCATGCGCGGGTCGGGGCTCCACCACAAAATGGGCTCACCCGGATTGAACCAGGGAAAAATGCCGTGCCGGTAGGCGTCGAGCAGACGCGGCAGTGAAAGATCGCCACCCATCGCCAGCAGCCCATTGGGCTCGACAAGCGCGGTTTCCGGGGCGGGAAAAAAAGAAGGCGCAGCGTGCGGTATCGTCATCTTTCCGACTTCGCGGCCGCGTCATATCGGCGCGGCCGCGAGGCAATCGCCCGCAGCAGACCGCCTTCCAGCGGCAAGGGTTCGTCATGCAACATGGAGGCGAGCGTTTCCCCCAGCAGACCCGCCCAGACCACGCCGCGCGAGGCATAGCCGGCGGCGACGTAAAGCCCCGGAGGGGCCTCGACGGCACCGAGCAGCGGCAACCGGTCGGGCAGGGTCGCGCGCAGCGCGGCACGGCCTTCGACGGCGCCCGCATCGATGGACGCGGAGGCACCGGGCAAAAGGCTTTCCAGCCGCGCCAGGTTCGCGGCGTCGCTCGCCGCGCGCGGTTCGACATCGACCGCATCGTGCTCGTAGGTGGCGCCGACCAGAGGCCGGACACCCGGCGCGAAATAGCCTTCGCGAGCGATTACCCGTTCGACGCCCGCCAGACTGCCCGCTGGCAATTGCGTGATCTGCCCGCGTACCGTGTGCAAAGGCCAGGCCGCGCCAGGCGCAAGCCCGCCGGCATCGCGTGCGTTGGCCAGCACCAGGGCGTCGGCGTCGGCGAGCACGGCCCCCGTGGCGTCGCGCACGCGCCAGACGTCGCCAACGGTTTCGATCCGTGCAACGGCCGCGCGCGTGCGCAACCCGATACCCGGCGTATCGAGCCAGGCCCGGCACAGGCCATGCGGCCGTACCCAACCGGCGTCGGGGTAGTACACGCCGGGCGCTGCAACCGGCCAGTTCGCCAGCGTGCGTGCTTCGTCCAGATCGACCCAGCGGGCATAGTCCGCCGGCGGCGCGGTGGCCGCCAGCGCCTGCCGATATCGGGCCCCGGCCTCGGCATCCCGTGCCAGATGCAGCACGCCGCAGCGCGCCCATTCGACGCCTTGCAGCAGCGGCCAGGCGCGCAGATCGTGCAGAAACGCCGCGCGCGTCAGTCGCGTCGAGCAGTTGTCGTCGCGCGAAATCACCGGGCGGAAGACGGCGAGCGGATTGCCCGAGGCCGCTTGCGCCGGCGCCGCTTCGCGTTCCAGCACGACGACCTCGACGCCGCGCATGGCCAGCGC
>CAZOVQ010000009.1:0-20906 GCA_964583195.1 uncultured Thiobacillus sp. | reverse complement strand
GCATCCAGACCAGCCAGCTTTTGGTGCCCCCGATATCGCCCGCGATCAGCTCCATGTGCGCACTATAAATCAGATGTCGGTATCCGGTTGATTCATTCGCCGGTAGACGTTGATGAGCGCATTGGTCGAGGCGTCGTGCCCGGCCACCGGTGCATCGGCGTGCAGCTCGGGCAGGATGCGGCTGGCGAGCTGTTTGCCGAGTTCCACGCCCCACTGATCGTAGGAATCGAGGTTCCAGATCACGCCCTGCACGAAAATCTTGTGCTCGTAGAGCGCGAGCAGCATGCCCAGCGCATGCGGCGTGAGCCGGTTCAGCAGGATCGCGTTCGAGGGATGGTTTCCCTCGAACACCTTGTGCGGCGCATCCTGTCCGGTTTGCTGACGCGTTTCTTCCGTCGTGCGGCCGCGCATCAGCGCTTCGGTCTGCGCCAGAAAATTGGCGATGAGTATGTCGTGGTGCGCCTGCATGTCCGGCGTGTGCGGTTGCAGCGACACGATGAAGTCGGCCGGAATCAGGCGCGTGCCCTGGTGCAGCAACTGATAGAACGCGTGCTGGCCGTTGATGCCGGTGGCGCCCCAGACGATGGGGCCGGTGGCGTAATCGACGTGCCGGCCGTTGCGGTCCACCGACTTGCCGTTCGATTCCATGTCGGCCTGTTCGAGATAGGCGGGCAGGCTGCGCAGATAATGGTCGTAAGGCAGGATCGCCTGCGACTCGGCGCCGAAGAAATTGTTGTACCAGATGCCCAGGAGCGCGAGGATCGCCGGCATGTTCTGTTCGAGCGGCGCGGTGCGGAAGTGTGTGTCCATGGCGTGCGCGCCCTCCAGCAATTCGACGAAGCGCGCCGCGCCCACCGCCAGCACGATCGACAGTCCTATCGCCGACCACAGCGAATAGCGGCCGCCGACCCAGTCCCAGAACTCGAACATGTTGGCCGCGTCGATGCCGAACGTTGTCACCGCCTCGCGGTTGGTCGACACCGCGACGAAGTGCTTCGCGATGTGCTGTGTCGCCTGAGAGCGGGCGAGGAACCACTCGCGTGCGAAGTGCGCGTTGGTCATTGTCTCCTGCGTGGTGAACGTCTTCGACGAAACGATGAAAAGCGTCGTCTCCGGGTTCAGTGTCTCCAGTGTTTCCTTCACGTGCGCGCCATCGACGTTGGAAATGAAATGCACCCTGAGGTGCGGGTGGCGGTAAGGCTTCAGTGCCTGATAGACCATCTGCGGCCCGAGGTCGGAACCGCCGATGCCGATGTTCACCACATTGGCGATGCGCTCGCCGGTGTAGCCGCGCCACTCGCCGTTGCGCACGCTTTCCGCGAAGGCTCCCATCCTGTCGATCACGGCGTTCACCTTCGGCATCACGTCCTCGCCGTCCACCCGCATCGGCGTGTTGCTGCGATTGCGTAGCGCCACGTGCAGCACCGCGCGGTTCTCCGTATGGTTGATCTTGTCGCCGGCAAACATGCGGTCGCGCCAGCCGGCCACGTCGGCTTCCTCGGCCAGACGCACCAGCAGATGCAGCGTCTCGTCGTCGATGCGGTTCTTGGAATAGTCCAGCAGCAGTTCGCCCACCCGGAGCGAAAACCGCTCGAAACGCGCCGGGTCCGCGTCGAACAGTTCGCGCATGTGCACCGCCGCCATCTTCAACTGGTGCGCCCGCAGACTGCGGCACACCGGCCGGTGCAGCGGCCCTTCCGTGGGTTCTTCCGGTATTGCCCGCACTGCCGACATAAGGCTCTCCTCGTCCATTCACCCTCCATCGTCACCACATCGAAGCAACGGCTGTGCCATTTCCGGCACCACGCTTACCACTATAGAAAACGCCCGTGTTCTGCTTGTGACAGTCGTGCGAATCCAGCCCGCCTTGCAGTGCCTTTCGGCTGAAATCCCCCAGGCCGGATGGCTGGAATGCACCACAACAGGGCTTGTGCGTCAGGGGGGCGCCTGCGACCGCCGGCGGATCGCCTGACCGATGCGATGGCGCGCGCCGCGCGCGGTTGTGAAGGCGGCATCCGGCGGAGTATGCTTTTTCGGCACGCAGCTAGAAAGACCGCGTCTATCAACCCGCACGACCAAGCCTTCGGAGACCCCCATGAAAATTGCCCTCGCACTGCCCCTGTTACTGTTCGCGTCGTCCGCGCTGGCTGCGGTCGTCGGCAAGGATGTTGGCTATCAGGCGGGCGACACCGCGATGAAAGGCTGGCTGGCCTGGGACGATGCCGTCAAGGGCAGGCGCGCCGGGGTACTGGTGGTGCCGGAGTGGTGGGGTGCCAACGACTACGCGCGCAAACGGGCGCGAATGCTGGCCGCGCAGGGCTACGTGGCGCTGGTGGTCGACATGTACGGCAACGGTCAGGTGGCGGACAACCCCAAGGATGCCGGCGCACTGGCCGGCAGCGTGAACAGGAATCCTGATCTGGCGTACGCGCGCATGGACGCCGCGCGCAGGTTTCTCGACCGGCAGCCCGGCGTGAAAAAAGGCGAGATCGCCGCGCTGGGGTATTGCTTTGGCGGCGGCGTGGTGCTGAACATGGCGCGCGCCGGGATGCCGCTGAAAGCCGTTGCCAGCTACCACGGCGTGCTCGCGACCGACATCGCCGCCAAGCCGGGCGCCATCAAGACGAAGATTCGCGTCTTTCATGGCGAGGCGGACCCCATCGTGCCGCCCGAGCAGGTCGAAGCGTTCAAGACCGAAATGGACAACGCCGGCGCCGATTACATGCTGGTGGCCTATCCTGGCGTGAAGCACACCTTCACCAACCGCGAGGCCGACAGCTACGCCGCGCAATTCGGCCTGCCGCTCAAATACGATTCCGAAGCCGACAAGGATTCGTGGACGCGCACACTGGAATTTTTGAAGGCGACGCTCAAATAATGACCGACATCTGCGATCACGACGACTGCCACGCGCCGCACGGCGACGGCAGACTCGGCATCCCCCAGGTCGGCGCGTTCGAC
Organism: uncultured Thiobacillus sp.; assembly: GCA_964583195.1. Classification (GTDB taxonomy): domain Bacteria; phylum Pseudomonadota; class Gammaproteobacteria; order Burkholderiales; family Thiobacillaceae; genus Thiobacillus. The sequence continues at coordinate 17,945 of CAZOVQ010000009.1, read as the reverse complement.
CCGGCGGCGTTCGAACGCGCGGTCAACGACATGCTGGCCGCCTGCGGCGTGGCGGCGGACTCGGTGCATACCGGCCGCACCGCCGGGCGCGTGCGCGAACTGTGGCAGAAACGGCTGCTCGGCGGCTACGCCATCGACCCGGCCGAGGCGCTGGGGGCAGGCTTTGCCGACACGCGCGACGACATGGTCGTGGTGCGCGGCATCGCCGTGCATGGCGTGTGCCCGCACCATCTGGTGCCGTTTCGCGGCGTTGCCCACGTCGCCTACATTCCCGGCGGCAGACTGCATGGCTTCGGGCGTATCGCGCGCATGGTCGATGCCATCGGCCACCGCTTCACCTACCAGGAATGGATGACGCGCGACATCGCCGAAGCGCTGATGACGCACGGCATGGCACGCGGCGGCGCCTGTATCGTCGAGGCCGAGCAGCTGTGTTTGTTGCTGGGCGAAGACCGGCGCGGCGACGAGCGTGTGGTGACGCAGGCCTTCACCGGCTGTTTCCGCGACAGCGAACAATTGCGCAACGAATTCCTGCGCGCCACGGCGCGACGCGAAACCGGATAGGCGGCGCGGACGCGGGGTGAGCCTTCGCCTCGTCGGCCTGGCCCTGCTCGGGGCGCAGCTTGTGCATGCGCAGGAAGCACCCGTATGGCGTTCCGGGCCACTGCCGGCCAGCGCCATTGCGCTCGCCGAACCGGACCCCGACGAAGTCGGGGTGGTCATCATGGCACGCCCTGTCGGGCGGCGCTTGATCCATGACGGCCGGCAGGTATGATCCCCGCATGCACGCATTGCCCAAGCCTGCGGACACGCGCCGCATCCGTCTCGAATGTTTCCGGACGCGCCCGGCGTGAGCGAGGTCTCGACGCGTCCGCGCACCCTCGTCCTGCCACCCGCGCCCTATGCCGCCGCTCTCTTCGGTGGCTGGTGGCTGGACCGGCACTATGTGTCCCTGCCGTGGGACGCGGGAGACGTATCGCGCCCGTTGGGGTGGCTGCTGCTGGGGACCGGACTGGGGCTGTTTCTCTGGACCCTGTGGACCTTCCGCCGGCACCGCACCACGGTGAATCCGTATGCGGGCGCCTCGACGCTGTGCACCGAGGGGCCGTTTCGATTCAGCCGGAACCCGATCTACGTCGGCGACTGGCTGCTGCTGGCGGGGGGTACGCTGTTATTGAACACCTGGTGGGCATGGATCTTCGCCCCCCTGATCTGGCTGACGATCCGTTATGGCGTGATCCGCCACGAGGAAGCGCACCTCGAAGCGAAATTCGGCGATGCCTATCGTGCTTACAAGGCGCGGGTGCGGCGCTGGATCTGAGGCCGGAGCAAGGAATCGGCCGTACAGTCTGACCAATCTCGCACGCGACCCATGCCGAGGCTGTCGTTTTCCGGAGAACCCCGCATGAAACAGTATTTCCGCTCCGGGCCCGCCAGCCGTTTCTTCTTCGTCAGCCTGAACATCTGGCTGGGGGTCTGGCTCACGGGGTTCGACGTGGCCCATTGGTGGTTTTATGTTCCCGGCGGCTTTCTGCTGTTTGCCGCCGTGACTGGCTTCTGTCCCGGCATGATCGTTTCGCGCCTGCTGTTCCGCGAAACCTGAGCCGAATACCAGACAAGGAGACACACATGCGCATCACCCTGCACGACAAAACGCTGGAAGTGAAACTGAGTTCCGCGGCCGAACGCGCGTTGAAGCGGCGCGAACGTCCGCTTGCGGCTGAAATGGAACTGCTGTTTTCCTGCCTGCTGCGCAAGCGGGTGCGCTTCGGCGACGCAGTCGAAGCGGATACCCTGGTAAACGACAGGCTCGCCGTGCGCTTCCGTCCCATCATGACGCGCAAATGCAGCGTGTCAGAGGCAGGCGCCTCGCCGCCATCGGAAAGTTTCCCGCTTGAGAATCCGCGTCCCTATGTGCCCAACTGGCTCACCATCGATTACCGGCACGGCGAATGGGTGGGCAACTTCGGCTACGCGGATTAGCCCCCGGCCCCTGAAGCTGACGCCAGGCCGAGCGCGTCGATCGCATTCTGCGTCGTCGCCTGTGCCACCGTGTCCAGGGGGATGCCGCGCAGTCCGGCGAGCGTCTGTGCAATGCGCGGCAGTTCGCCCGGCGCGTTGCGGCCGCGCCCGATCCATACCGGCGGTATGTCCGGGCTGTCGGTTTCCAGCACGATGGCCGACAGCGGCAGTTCCACCGCCAGCCGCCGCAGGTGATTCGCACGCGGCCAGGTGAAGGCGCCGCCAAAGCCCAGCTTGAATCCCAGCTTGATGAACTCGGCCGCCTGCTGCGCACTGCCGTTGAAGGCATGGGCGATGCCGCCGGGCACGCGAATCTTGCGCAGGTGTTTCAGCAGCGGGTCGCTGGATTTGCGGCAATGCAGCAGCACGGGCAGGTCGTGGTCGCGGGCGATTTTCAACTGCTCGGCGTAGAAGTATTCCTGCCGGTCGGGGTCCAGTCCGCGCACGAAAAAATCCAGGCCGATTTCACCCAGGGCCACGGGTCGCTGTGCGCTGACCTGCGCCCGCAGCGCGTCGAGGTCGTCGGGCTGATGCACCCCCACGACCATGGGATGCAGCCCCCACGCCGGCAGGCAGCCGGGATAGCGGGCGCAGGTGGCGGCTACCCCCGCAAAGTTGTCCGTGCTGACGGCCGGCACGATCTGGACTGCAACGCCGGCCGCACGCGCGCGCGCATATTCGGCGTCGCGGTCGGCGTCGAACTCGGCCGCGTCGAAATGGCTGTGGGTATCAATGAAAAACGGCACCGCGTCGGGTGCCGTTTTATCCTGCGCGAACATCGAATCAGTCGTTGCTGGCAAAGCCCAGCAGATGCAGCAGGCTGGTGAAGAGGTTGTAGATCGCCACGTAGAGGCTGATGGTGGCGAGCACGTAATTGGTTTCGCCGCCGTTAACAATTTCGCTGGTCTGCCACAGGATCATGCCGGACATGAGGAGCGCAAACAGGGCCGATACCGCCAGCGACAGACCGGGCATGGGGTGGCCCACGAGGCTCGCCACCAGTGCCACGATCGCGGCGACGAAGGCGACCAGCACACCGGTCATGAGGAAGCCGCCCATGAAGCTGAAATCCTTGCGGGTGACGAGCACATAGGCCGACAGCGCGAGGAACACGAAGGCGGTGATGCCCAGCGCGCCCATCACCAGCTGCGGGCCGTTGGGCAGTCCCAGGTAGTGGTTGAGCATGGGGCCCAAGCCCAGGCCCAAGAGGCCGGTGACGGCGAACACCACGCCGATGCCGGCGGCCGAGTTGGCGGTGCGCGGCACCACAAACCACAGCAGCAGCATGGCCCCGATGGTGCTGGCGAGGCTGACGAAGTAGGGCAGATGCATCGCCATCGACACGCCGGCGGTGGCGGCGCTGAACAAGAGCGTCAGCGCCAGCAGCAGGTAGGTGTTTTTGAGCACCTTGTGGGTCGAGGGCAGGGCAACGGCACTGCGGTCGTAGGAAGTGGCTTGCGGGATCATGGACGAAACCTCCAAAAGGGTGATCGGATGACTAGTGTGGAACGATTCTAACGCAGCAAGTTCCGGTTCGGGTTACAGCAACTGGAAGGCCAGCACCGCCACCAGGGTAGGAGGCAGTGCGGCTACAAAGAGCCCGAGCGGGTGCACGGCGTCGTCCTTGAAATGATTTTTCAGGATGGATACGCCGGCCGGGTTGGGTGCATTGGCGATGATGGTGAGTCCGCCGCCGGTCACGGCACCGGCCACCAGCGCGTATTTGAATTCGTCCGACAGTCCCTCAACCAGCGAGCCCAGATAAGTCAGGGCGGCGTTGTCGATGATGGCGGTGAGCGCCGTGGCTCCGTAATACACCGTGGTGGCATCCATGCCGGTGAGCAGCGGTTGCAGCCACCACGCCTGTTGGCCGCCGAGCACCACCAGCCCGGCGAGGAAGAAAGCAACGAGCAGGCCTTCGCGCAGGATGAGCCGGTCCTGGTATTGTGGATAGGCCGTGGCGAAGCCCATGAAAAACAGGAACAGGGACATGAAGACGGCAGGGTGATGCGCGAACATGACAACCCCCGCGAGAAACAGCACGTGAACAAGCATGACGGCGGGCGGCGGGGTCATGTCGTGTGCGGGCGTGTTTTCGTAAGCGTCGTGTGTCAGCTCCCGCCGGAACATCAGGCTCAGCACCAACGCGTTGAGCAGCAAGGCCAACGCCGCTTTCCAGCCGAAATGGCCGAGCATGTGCCAGATATCCCAGCCCCACACCCCGGCCACCATCAGTACCGGGGGCGCTGCATAGGGTGTGAGGGTGCCGCCGATGGAGATATTGACGAACAGCACGCCCAGCGTGGCGTACTTGAAGCGTGACGATGCGTGCTGGCCGAAATAGCGGTCACGCAGCATCAGCGCCGCCAGGGTCATGGCTGCGGGTTCGGTGATGAACGAGCCGAGCAGGGGGACAAAAGACAACAGCAGGAAATAGGTTGCCAGGCCACGGCTGGCCGGAATCAGACGCGCCAGCCCGGCCACCATCATGGTGGCCAGATGAATGATGGGTTTGCTGCCGGCCACCACCATGATGGCGAAGACGAACATCGGCTCGGTGAAGTTGCGCGTGTCGAGGTAATGCGTGGCGGATTCCTTGCCTTCCAGCGTAAACATCCAGACCATCATCACCATGGCCCAGAAGCCGAAGACCACTTCGATCTCGCCGAGCAGATGCCAGATGCCCGCGTGTTGGGTACTCGAATGGGCTAGGTGTTCGAAAAACTTGGTGGAGAAGGTGTGCAGTACCGCGATGGCGAACAGCACCGCGCTGACGAGTTGGATGGTGGTGGGATTCATGAGCCTAACTTTACTGCCTCGCAAGCTGCGGCGAAAGTGCCGAACGCGTCAGAGTGCCGGCAGTTGTGCCGAAGGCCGGTGCAGGTAATACCCCTGCGCCATGTCGACGCCGAAACCGCGCAGCATGTCCAGTGTCGCTGCGTCCTCGACGAATTCGGCGACGGTGATCTTGTCGAGCCCGCGTGCGACGTCGATCATCGCCTTGACGAAGGCCTGGTTTTCGCGGTTGTTGGGCAGGTCGCGCACGAACATGCCGTCGATCTTGAGGATGTGGGCACCGAGATATTTGAGATAGGCGAAGGTCGAGAAGCCGGAACCAAAGTCGTCGAGGCAGATCAGGCAGCCGGTCTGGCGCAGTGCGTCGATGAAGCGTTGCGCATCCTGCATTTCGGCGACGGCGGCGGTTTCGGTGAGTTCGATGATGAGCCGTTTCGGGGCGACGCCGAAATGTGCCAACTGGTGCTGGATGAAGTGCGGCAGACCCGGTTCGTCGAAGCTGCGGCCGGAGACGTTGACCGCCAGCGCGGCGAGTTCCGGGCGGCCGGCGAGGGTGGCGATGCAGTTGCGGATGACCCAGCGGTCGATGTCCAGTATCTGTCCGTTCTTTTCCGCGATGTGGATGAACTGGCCGGGCATGGTGAGACGCTCGGGCTGACCGGGTTCGCGCATGCGCACCAGGGCTTCATAGTGGGAAAGGCTGCCGTCCCGGGTGCGGTAGATGCCCTGGAAGTGCAGTTCCAGGCCATCGTGTTCGAGCGCGTGCGCGATACGGCTGCTCCAGGTCATGCGCTCGAACATGGCTTCCGCGACATTGCGGCGGGCGTCGTACACTGCCCAGGTGTTCTTGCCCGCGCCCTTGGCCTGGTACATCGCGGTGTCGGCGTGTGCCACCAGGTCTTCGGCATTGTCGCCGTGCTCGGGGAAGAGGGCGATGCCGATGCTGGCGGTGAGCCTGAGATTGCTGCCGCGGAAGCGGAAGGGGATGGCGGAAATGGCGTGCACGATGCGTTCGGCGAGCTGGATCGGCTCGTCGCCGTGCACGATTTCGACCAGTACCGCGAATTCGTCGCCGCCCAGGCGGGCGAACAGCTCGCCGCCGCGCACCAGGCTCGCTACTTCGCCGGCCGCCCGCACCAGTACGGTATCGCCGGCACGGTGGCCGAAGGTGTCGTTGATGGTCTTGAATTCGTCGAGGTCGAAATAGAGCAGCCCGAAGCGGGCGCCGCTGCGTAGCGACACGCTGATCGTGCGTTCGAGATGGTCCTGGAAGCGGTGGCGGTTGTACAAACCGGTGAGTGCGTCGTGCTCGGCCAGATAGATGAGCTGCTGCGCGGTCTGGCGCTCGTGGGTGATGTCCTCGTAGAGCCACAGCCGGCCGATGGCGCGGCCCTCGGTGTCGGAGACGGGATAGGAAAGCTGGGTGAGGACGCGGCCGTCGTAGAGGTCGACTTCGAAGCGCTCGCTGATCTCGTGCGTGTCGAGCACGTGCAGGATGTGTTTGGAGGCGTGGTCGGGGCGCGCGAGACGATGGGTGGAATGTTCGAGCACCTCGGGCGAGGGACGGCCGACCAGTTCGACGTCTTCGGCGATCGCCCACATGTGGCGGAACGCCGGGTTGACGTATTCGATGCGCTGCTCGCGATCCTCGAACAGGATGCCGATGCTCATGCCGGAGAGCAGCGCCGCCATGCGGCCCTGTTCGCGCTGCGCCAGCACGGCCAGCTCGCGTTGCCGCGCCGCGGATGCGCGCAGTTCTTCAAGGCTGCGTTCCAGCGCGATTTCGGCACGCTTCTGCGCGCTGATGTCGAACAGGGCGCCGTGCCACAGCGTGCCGCCGTCGGGCAGACGTTCGGGCGAGGCGCGGCCCTCGATCCAGATTTCACCCTTGACCGGATGCGTCGCCCGGTACTGGTGATGCCAGTCGGTGAGGTCGCGCGCCGACCGCTCGATGCTCTGCATCAGCGCCGGCAAGTCGTCTGGATGCTTGCGTTCGAAAACGATCGTCGCATCCTGCGCGACCGCTTCGGGCGTCACCCCGTAGATGCCGCGTATGCCTTCGCTGGCGTAGGGGAAGGCCATGCTGCCGTCGGGCCGCAACAGGAACTGGAAGATCATCCCCGGTGCGTTGCTGCCGATTTTGCCAAGTCGTGCGTTAAGTTCGACGCGTTCGGTCGCGTCGGAAATATGGCCTTCCAGATAGCGCAGGGCGCCGTTCGGGGCGAAGGCGCCGCGGCCGCGTTCGACCATCCAGCGTTCTCCGCCCGTGCTGCTGCGCAGCCGGTACGACAGGTCGAAATCGCGCCGCGCGGCGAGTGCCGCGCGGATTTCCTCGCGTATGCGGACGATGTCGTCCGGATGAATCAGATTTGTCAGCATGACCGGGTTCGGGCCGAAGAAGGCCGTGCATGGATAGCCGGTCAGCTCCTCCATGTTCCCGGCGAGGTAGTGCATCGACCGTGGCGCGTCGTTGGCGCAACGGTAGACGACGCCGCGCAGGGTGCCGAGGATGCGTTCCACGTCCGCGTTGCGCCGTTCACCCGCCTCGCGCACCAGCGCGATCAGTGCCAGTGCGGCGGCGACCGCACAGGCGGCGCGCGGCAATTGCACGGGCAGTCCGGTGGCCGTGATGAAGTCGTGCGTGGTCGGCAGCCAGACCGGCATGCCGGCGATATCGGGTGCGACGAAAGGCGTTACCAAGCCGTAACCGACAAAGGCTGCGGCGAGCCATGCCAGACCGCGCGCAAGGCCGGTGCCTGTCGCTGCGTCCTGCCGGGTGCGGCGCAGCAGGGCGACGAGCGCCAGGCCCGTCAGCAGGGCGCCGGGCAGACCGAGAAACAGGCGGGCACCGGCGGAGAAGCCCGCCAAAGGCGAGGCGGCCATCAGGGCGAAGGAGGCCAGCCCCGCGGCGACCACAGGGTAGAGGAGCCAGGACAGGATGCGAACGCCGATGCGCGCACGCACCGACACCCGGCGTCCGAATTCCAGGAGCGGCAGAAAGGACAGCGCGGCGAGGAGCGTGGCGGGCGAGTCCAGATACTGCGCAGTGGTGGCGATGCGCGCCCATTCGACGAATTCGTGGGTGCCGTGCGCGAGGCCGAAGGCGGCGAGCAGCCACAGGTCGCGGGCAAAGGGCAGGGTCGCGTCGCGCCGGGGCAGGACCAGCGCTACGGCCCCCAGCAGGAAAAAAGCCAGGCCGTACACCTGGTAGACGAGACCCTGCAAGTCGTGCGCAGTCCAGTTCATTGAATTTGGAAACCGCAGCAGAACCTCCCTTCACGGGTACGCACGGCTGCGGTTTCCGGGGGTAAGCCGGGACGGGCGCAAGGTAACGTGCCGCCGGATGCGGGGTCAAGCCCGGAGACCAAAGATTGTGCGCACAATAGTATTGTGAAATACTACACCGCGCACCCCGACTGTTCCAATCGGGGTAAAGCCCCGTGTAGCGTAGCCCCTGCCCGTTACGCAAACTGTGGACAGGCTGCGACTTGCGGGCCAGGTCGATTGCCCGGCCGTTTCCTCACGGCCTGCCGGAGGATATGCTCATCGGTTGACCGGGCTTGGAAACGAGCGCGAACCTTGATCATGACAATATCCCTGCACAAGGCAAACAGAAAACACGGCGCCGATACTTCAGACGGACCCTGCAATCCGTACCCGGTTCGACCCAAGGCGTCACGCCCGATCCGCCCGGGTTCAGCATGTGCAGGCCTGGCCGGCAGGCGGTGGGGACGTTCGCTGTGCGTATCGGGAAGACATAGACGAAGTGTTCGAGCTGATGCGCCGGGTAGAACACGAATTGCGCGCCGATCCGGATCACGCAGCTCGCATCGAGGAAGATCTGGAGATTGCCGGGGTGGACCAGTGGGCGGACTCGGCCGTGGTGCTGCGTTGCCGGCTCAAGGTGAGGCCATTGGAGCAATGGAGCGTGCGGCGCGCCTATCTGTATCGCCTGAAAAAGGCCTTTGATGTAGCGGGGATCGAAATCCCCTATCCGCATCTGACTGTCTATGCCGGACAGGGCAAGGCAGGCAAGTCGCCGCCTCTGTCTCTGGCGGTGGCACAGGCACGGGATTGAGCTTACGCACGCCGACGTGCGGCAGGCCGCGTGTCTACAGGGCGGTAAGCGGTTTCTGCGCGTTGCGCTCGTCTACCGCATCCATTTGCGCGATCAACTGCCGCAGGTCCCCGTTGAGGCGGGCGAGCGCAGCCTCCGGAAGGCGGGAGAGCGCGTGGGTGAGTATGCCCGTCAGGGGGCGGGGCGCGTCGTTCAGTCTTTGCACGCCCGTGTCGGTGAGGTAGAGACGAACCACGCGCTGGTCGGCGCTGTTGCGCTCGCGCCGGACGAGTCCTGCCTTCTCGATCTTGTCGAGCAGGTTGCTTGCGGTGGAGGCGTGGATGGACATGGCCTGCGCCAGTTCCGATACCTTCATGCCGGGCGAATCGCGCAGGGTCGACAGGGCCCAGATTTGCGCGCCGCTGATGCCGCAGGCTTTCTCGACATCCTGGTAGTGCTGGCGCACCGCGCCGAAAATCACGCGAAACTGGCGAAGCGCCTCGCTGGCGGCGGGAGAAGTCGGGGCGGGCGTGCTCATGAATCGATCGGGGGTCGGGCCTGGGGAAAGGGGACGCGCCGTCTGCCGTCAGGGCGTTGCCAGCGGTTCGTCGGCGTAGCGCCAGATGTTCACATCCTGCCACGCTTCGCGGATGCGCTCGCTGCGGGCGGAAAGATAACGCTGGAAACTGGGTTCGGAACGGTAGGCCCCCGAGCTGACGTAATCGAACATGCCCCGCGTGTGGAAGACGCGGAACGAGGATTCCCAACGGATGACTTCGCGTCCGTCGGCATCGAACAGGACGATGCCGGGCGCGTAATGCATGCCCAGCTTGCGGACCCAGTCGCGCACCGGCAGGCGAACGCCTGCCGGTGTGATGATGGGCGTTTTGCTCCACATGTCGAACTGCACCGCGTCGAAACCGGCAACCGCCTGCCGCGCCGCCGGGTCGGCGAGGACACGGCGATGCAGGACTTCGCAATCGGGACAGTCCTTCTGTTCGAAAAACACGGCAAGGGGTTTGCTCGCCGTGCCACGACGTCTGAGATCGCGCGCGTTCTGCCTGAGATAGGCATGCTTTTCGAGTCCGCCGCCGGTCGCCGACCCTTCGCGCGCGGCGACGAAGTCGCGGAAGGCGGTCTCGTTTTCGTGGTGGCCGCCCACCCAGTCGAGCGCGGCCTGAAATCGCGCCGGTGGCACATATCCGTTCAGCCGCAGCACCGTGTTGCCGGCTTCGTCGAAGAACAGCAGGGTGGGTGTGAACTGCACCTTCAGCGCCGTGCCCAGGGTTTTTTCAGTGTAGGGCTTGCCGTCGAGGGCGACGACCTCGCGGTCACCCCAGAGATTCACCGCGACGACGTCGAATTTTTCCTTCAGCGTCGCCTCGATGGCGCGCTGCGACAGATTGCGTTCGACCAGCGCAGCGCAATAAGGGCAGTTGTCCTGGGTGAAGAGCAAGACCACGCGCCTGCCCGCTTGCGCGGCTTCGTCGATGTCGGCTTTCAGGTCGAGAAAGCTGTCCTTGAACCAGGCCGGGTATTCGGCGGCCCGCGCACCATAGTAGGTCCCGGTGCGCGAGGCGGGGGCGGGTTCGGCCGCCTCGAGGGTGAAGGCCGCGAGCAGGCCGGCAAGGGCGAAGGGCAGACGGGCGTTCATTCGGGGCTCCTGGTGCGGCGGCGCGATGCGTATCGTAGCAGCAGCCCGGCCTTGCCGCGATTGCCGGCGCTTCCGCGGATCGCGCCGCCCTGCGCGCTGCCGGACATGGCAGGCTGGCAGCCGGCTTTGCCGCCATGTCAGTGACGCTGGCGATCGGCATGGGGCGTATCGCGAAGAACCGCGCCATCCTGAAAAAGCTGTCCGCAGTGGAGACCCTGGGGTCGACCACCGTGATCTGCTCCGACAAGACCGGTACGCTGACACGCAAGCAGATGACCGCGCGCGCCGGGTGGTTTACGGGGCAACGTTTCAGGGTAAGCGGCGAGGGCTACCAGAGCGACGGCGGTGACATCCAGCGTGCTGCTGCGGGACGAGGCGCGCAAGCCGCTGCTGCGTACTTCAGTTGTCTGCGCGCATCGCGGCTGCCCATAGGGCACGTACCGCTGCGCGCACATCGGCGAGACCGTCCGCCGCGACGCGGGCGTGTTCGGCGCCGGCCAGTTTCACGGCGTGCTGTCTGCGGCGCAGTTCGCGGTAGGCGTCGGCGGCGGCTGCGGCGATGCTGGCGGGAACCAGCGCCGCCTCGCCGGCGCGCTTCAGCAGGGCGATGTTGCCGACGTTGTCGGCGAGCTCGGGGTGGCGGCAACAATCGCGCAGGATCAGGTATTGCACGCAGAATTCCACGTCGACGATGCCGCCGGCATCGTGTTTCAGGTCGAATAGCGCACTGGCATTGGGGTGGCCGTCGTGCATTTTCCGCCGCATCGCCAGCACCTCTTCGCGCAGCTTCGGCGCATCGCGCTGCGTGCACAGGATGTCGCGGCGGATGGCCTCGAAGCTCTGGCCGATGCCGGTGTCGCCGCAGATGAAACGCGCCCGCGTGATCGCCTGATGTTCCCAGGTCCAGGCGTGTTCCAGCTGATAGCTGCGGAAGGCGGAAATCGAACTCACCAGCAGGCCAGACGCGCCATCCGGGCGCAGGCGCAGGTCGGACTCGTACAGTACGCCGGCAGGCGTGAGCGTGCCGAGCCAGGTGTTGATGCGCTGCGCCAGCCGCGCGTAGATTTCCTGCGCGCGCTCGTCGTCGTCCTCGTACAGGAAGACGAGGTCGAGGTCGGAGGCGTAGCCGAGTTCCTTACCGCCGAGCTTGCCGTAGCCGATCACGGCAAAGCGCGGCAGTTCGCGGTGGCGGGTCTTGAGGTTCGTCCAGCAGCGCGTCAGCGTTTCGGCGAGCAGCGTGTCGGCCAGGTACGAGAGATGATCGGACAGCGCTTCGAGCGTGAGCCGGCCCGCCACGTCCTGCGCCAGCAGACGCAGCGTCTGCACCTGCTTGAAGCGGCGCATGCCGTCCATCTGCGCCTCGGTGTCGTCGGGGTGGGCGTCGAGTTCGGTGTGCAGCTGCGCGGCCAGTTCCGCCCAGTCAGGCGTGCGCATCAGGTGTTGCGGCGCGATCAGTTCGTCGAGTAGCTGCGGCTGGCGTGTAATCAGCTGTGCGGCCCAGGGGCTGGCCGCCAGCAGTTTCGCCAGCTGTCGCAAGGCGGCCGGATACTCGGCGAGCAGCGCGAGGTAGGTGGCGCGGCGGGCAATGGCCTGAATGAGGGCGGCCAGACGTTCCAGCGTGGTTTCGGGCTCGGGCAGGGCGCCGGCGATTTCGAGTGCGGGCGGCAACAGAGCGTTGAGCCGCAACTGCGTCGATTCGGGCAGACGCGATGCCTGTTGACGCAGTGCGTCGAGCGTGGCGAGCACCCGCGCGGGGTCACCGTAGCCGGCGTTTTCCAGCAACGCCCGCGCGGCTTCGGGGCCGGGGCTGCCGCAGCATACGGCGGCAAGCGGATGACTCGTCTGGTCGGCCTGCGGCGCGGCGAATACCTGCTCGAAATGCCGCGTGACCCGGTTGCGGTGCTGCGCCAGCGCCGCCATCAGGGCGTCGAAGCCGGCAAAACCCATGGCTTCGGCGAGCATGGCGCGCGAAGCCTCGTCTTCCGGTAGCAACTGCGTCTGCGCGTCGTCCAGATACTGGATGCGGTGTTCCAGGCGACGCAGGAAATCGTAGGCGGCGGCGAGTTCCTGCTGCGCGTCCACCGTCATCAGGCCGGTTTCCGCCAGGGCCGCCAGTACTGTGAGCGTCGGGCGCTGGCGCAGCGCGGCGATCTGGCCGCCGCGGATGAGCTGGAATACCTGCGCGATGAATTCGATTTCGCGGATGCCGCCGGGCCCGAGTTTCACGTTCTGTGCCATGTCGTGACGCGCGACTTCGCGGCGGATCTGCACGTGCAGGTCGCGGATCGCGGCGAAGGCTTCGAAGTCCAGATACTTGCGGAACACGAAGGGGCGCGCGATTTCGTCCAGCGCGTCGTCGCAGCCGCCGGTGAGCGGACGCGCCTTGATCCAGGCGTAGCGCTCCCATGGCCGGCCTTGCGCGACGAGATAATCCTCCAGCATGGCGAAGCCCATCGCCAGTGGCCCCGAGTCGCCCCACGGGCGCAGCCGCAGGTCGACGCGAAACACGTAGCCGTCGGCGGTGTGTTCCGACAGCGCGGCGGCGAGCTTGCGGCCAAGCCTGACGAAGAATTCATGATTCGAAATTGGCTTCGCGCCGTCAGTATCGCCTTCTTCGGCGTAGAGGTAGATGAGGTCGATGTCCGACGAGACGTTGAGCTCGCCGCCACCCAGTTTGCCCATGCCGACGACGACGAGCTGTTGCGCCCGCCCCGCCGCATCGCGTGGTTCGCCGTGGCGCCCGGCGAGTTGCGTGTAGTGAAAATCGAGCGCGGCGGCAATGCAGACTTCGGCCAGATCGGTAAAGGCCGTGGTGACCTCGGCCAGATCGGCCAGACCCGCCAGATCGCGCGTGGCGACGACGAGCCAGACGCGTTGGCGCAACTGCCTCAGACGGCGGTGCAGTGTGTCCGCGTCGGAGCACGGCGGGTCGGCGAGAAAATTGCGCATCGCCTGGCGGGGAAAAGGCGCGTCGATCGCGCTTTGCAGCGATGCGGCCAGATCGGGCCGGGCCTCGCACAGGCGGCGTCCGAAGCGCGAGCAGCGGACGAGACAGTCGAATTCGGGAGGCAGCATGAGGCGGGGAATGGAAGGCCGGGCAGACAGTATGCCCAAGCCCGCCCCGGCCGGGGAACCCCGCGCGGACGGCGGCGATTCAGGCCGCGGCCATCAGGCCATGAGGTCGTGCTTCGGACGCGAGCGTCCGCCGCGCTTCACGCAGCACCTCTTTCGCGCAGCGCCCGCATTTGCCGCACTGCGTGGCGACACCCAGGCGTTCGCCCAGCTCGCGCACGCTGCACACGCCCTCGGTGCGGACGAGATGGACGATGTCGGCGTCGGTAACGTTGTGGCACATGCAGACGTACATGGCAGCTCCGTGCAGATACGCGATACGGGTATTTTTATATTAATGAGAATGGTTGTCAATAACATTTTTATCCTGGAAAGACTCAAGGCAGGGGCGGCGTGGCCGATACATCCGGTGTGTGGGCACAGGACTGTCTGCTGCCCGCAGGTGCAAACCCAGGACTGGAAACGCGATGCCCGATCATCCCGACACTTTGGACGCCTGGATCGCCCTGTTCGAACGGGCGGATATTCCGGTGTTGAGGCACAGCGCGCGTGAACTCGAACGCCTGCGCGGCGACGAGCGCGCGCTGAACGCGCGGGTGGTCGCCGGGGTGGTGACCGACGATCCCCTGATGTCGCTCAAGCTCCTGCGCTTCATGCAGGGGCGCAAGCGCGCGGCTCAGGCTTACGATCTGGTCGACGTGAAACAGATGCTGCTGATGATGGGGCTGGAGACATTTTTCCGCGAGCTGCCGGCCCGGCCGCTGGTCGAAGACATACTGGCGCAGCACCGGGAAGCATTGCTGCATCTGCTGCGCACCGTCAGGCGGGCACAATGCTCGGCGCACTATGCTTTCGACTGGGCGCTGCGCCTGCACGACCTGCACGCGGAGGAAATCCAGGCGTCCGCGCTGCTGTCGCATGCGGCGGAAATGCTGATGTGGTGCTTCAATCCCGGTCCCATGCTGGAAATCCGGCGTCGCCAGCAGGCCGCGCCGGCGTTGCGCAGCGCGGAGGCGCAAAAACAGGTGCTCGGGTTCGCCGGCGTGGAATTGCAGCGCCGGCTCGCGCTCGCCTGGCATTTGCCTGAACTGGTACTGAATCTGTTCGACCCGGCCGAAGCAGATTCGCCTCGCGTGCGTATCGTGATGCTGGCATCGAACCTGGCGCGACATTCCGCGCAGGGCTGGGACAACCCGGCGCTGCCCGACGATTACCGGGTAATCGGCGAATTGCTGCGCATGGAGCCGGAGCGGGTGCGGGCGCTGGTCATGCACGCGCCTGAGGCGGGCTGACGGGGCGAATCACCCCACGCGCACCGGCTCGCTGTCCAACGCCGTCGCGATGCGGACGAGCGCCGCGGCGGCCGGGCTGTCGGGGTGGGTCTGCAGGAGCAGTTGCCGCCGCATCACCGCCTGACGCACCTCGGGGTCGGTGGGAATGTCGCCCAGATGGGCGAGCCGGAAAGGATGGTCCAGCGCATGGACTACGAAGCGGTCGAGCACCTGTTGTAACTGTTGTGCGATGGCGGGACCCGAGCCGGCGCGCGTCGTCTGGTTGACGATCAGTCGCACGCGCTGCCGGTGCTGCTGACCGATCAGCACCTTGATCGTGGCGTAGGCGTCGGTGAGCGAGGTGGGTTCGGGGGTGGCCACCATCAGCACCTCGGCGGCGAGCGATACGGCGAACAGAACCACGTCCGAAATGCCGGCGCCGGTGTCGAGCAGCACCACGTCGTAGCGCGGCACCAGGATTTGCACCGAAGCCAGAAAACGGGCCCGTACCTCGGGCGTGAGGCGCGAGTATTCGATCATGCCGGAGCCCGCCAGCAGCACCGAGAAGCCGCCGGGCGCAGGCAGTATCGCCTCGTCCAGCGTGGCCTTGCCGGTGAACACGTCGTGCAGGGTGAGCTTGGGGTAGAGATTGAGCACCACGTCGAGGTTGGCGAGCCCCAGGTCGGCGTCGAGCACCAGCACCTTCTTGCCGCGCTTCGCGAGCGCGGCGGCGAGGTTGGCGGAAACGAAGGTTTTGCCGACACCGCCCTTGCCGCTGGTGACGGCGATGACCCGGGCGAAGGGCGGCGCGGGGGGGGCGGCAGCCGCGGGCGACGCGGCGGAGGTAAGGCTGTCGTTCATGCGTTGATCGGGTCGGGGGCGCCGCCGGGCGCGGCGGCGGATGGCAGGGCGTCGAGTTCGAGCTGGCTGAACAGGAGGCCTTTTTCCTCGGCGCTGACCGCAAGTTCGCGCGGCTGGTCGAGACAGACACGATTACGGCCCTCGGCCTTGGCGCGATAGAGCTGCTGGTCGGTGCGTTCGACCCACAGGTCGGCAGTGGAACGTACCCACTCGGGCGCGTAGGCCCCGCCGATGCTGACGGTAACCGTCAGCGATTGCAGGGGGGCGAGCGGTATGGAGAGCCCGGCGATCGTCTCGCGGATGCGCTCGGCGACGGCGAGGCCGAAAAGTGGCCGGCAATGCGGCAGGATGACCGCGAATTCCTCGCCGACATAGCGCGCAACCGTATCGACTGGTCGTACACAGCGCATCAGGCAATCCGCGAGCGCACGCAGCACCTGATCGCCGGCGCGGTGGCCGTGGGCGTCGTTGATGCGTTTGAAATGGTCGATGTCGAGCAGCAGCAGCAGGACCGAATCACCCGACCGGGCGACGGATTCAATGGAGCGTTCGAGCACGGACAGAAAGTGGCGGCGGTTGCCGAGACCGGTCAATGGATCGCGCAGGGACAGGTCGCACAGGCCGTCGAGTATCCGTTGCAGATAAAGCGTGGCGGACTCGCCCGGTTCGCGCTCGCCGTCCTTGGCGTCGTGCGCGAGCAGCGCAAGGGCGTCGGCGAGATCCAGTGCCTGCAAATCGACGTGCGTGTCGGAAGGGGTGGGGGTCAAGAAATGGGTATCCCGGCGTTCGGTGGCATGCCGCGAGTATGTAGGGATGGATCGCATTGGGCAAGCCTGGTGCGGCTCATGGATAATGCCCGCGCATGAATGCGCTCCCTTACTGGCGGCTGTCCGGCTTTTATTTTTTCTATTTCGCCTTCGTCGGCGCGATCTCGCCCTTCTGGGGGCTGTATCTGCAATCACTGGCATTCAATGCCTTCGAGATCGGCGTGTTGATGTCGCTGCTGCAGGCGATGCGGATTTTCGCGCCCAATATCTGGGGCCACATTGCCGACCGCACCGGGAGGCGGAGCGCCATCGTGCAGGTGGCCGCTCTCGGCAGCGTACTCGCCTTCGCCGGCGTGTTCGCCGGCAGCGGGTTCTGGTGGATGTTTGCGGTGATGGCGACGCTGAGTTTCTTCTGGAGCGCCTCCCTGCCGCTGGTCGAGGCGATGACGCTGTCGCATCTGGGCGAACGCATCGACGCCTACGGCCGCATCCGCCTGTGGGGCTCGATCGGTTTCATCGTCATGGTCGTGGGCCTGGGCTATGTCTTCGATGTTGTCTCCATCGCCTGGCTGCCCTGGGTGGTGCTGGTGGTGATGATCGGCATCGCCGTTTTCGCGCGGGCGATTCCGGAAGCGGAAATCCTCGCCCATCCGGGCGACCATCAGTCGATCTGGAGCATCGTCAAACGTCCTGAGGTGGCGGCACTGCTTGCGGCCTGTCTGCTGATGGCGGTGACGCACGGACCTTACTACACTTTTTATTCCATCTACCTGGTCGATCACGGCTATGAAAAATCCACTGTCGGCTGGCTGTGGGCGCTGGGGGTGCTGTGCGAAATCGGCATTTTTCTTCTCATTCCGCGCCTATTTGCCCGCGTCAGTCCGCGCGCCCTGATCCTCGCCAGCTTCGCCCTGGCGGTGCTGCGCTTCCTGCTCATTGCCTGGGGCGTGGAATCGCCCTGGGTCGTCTGGGGCGCGCAAACGCTGCACGCTTTTACCTTTGGCACCTACCACGCCGCGGCGGTGGCACTCATCCATCAACATTTTCGCGGCCGCCACCAGGCGCGCGGCCAGGCGCTCTACACCAGTCTGTCATACGGAGTTGGCGGCACGCTGGGCGGATTGGCCAGCGGCGTGACCTGGGACGGGCTGGGGGCTGGCTGGACCTATACGCTCGCGGCAGCCAGCGCGGCGCTGGCGTGGGCGGTGTATGCGGTGTGGGGCCGGACAAAAGCCGTGCCAGCTTCCCCCAAGCTATGAAATAATCCTTCTCTTCTAGCGTTTTGCACCTGACCCGCATGCTCGGCCGCACCCTTTTCCAGAAACTGTGGGATGCCCACGTCGTCCACGTCGAACCCGACGGCCAGACGCTGCTCTATATCGACCGCCACCTGGTGCACGAAGTCACCAGCCCGCAGGCGTTCGAAGGGCTGAAGCTGGCGCATC
>CAZOVQ010000008.1:0-21626 GCA_964583195.1 uncultured Thiobacillus sp. | reverse complement strand
TCGGTGCGCGTCGGCGGCGACCGCATGGACGAGGCGATCATCAACTACATCCGCCGCAACTACGGCATGCTGATCGGCGAAGCCACCGCCGAGCAGATCAAGAAGCAGATGGGCTCGGCCTTCCCGGGCACCGAAGTGCGCGAGATGGAAGTGAAAGGCCGCAGTCTCGCCGAGGGTGTGCCACGCAGCTTCAACGTGTCGTCGAACGAAATCCTCGAAGCGCTCACCGAACCGCTCAACGCCATTGTCAGCGCGGTGAAGCAGGCGCTGGAACAGACCCCGCCCGAACTCGGTGCCGACATCGCCGAAAAGGGCATGGTGCTCACCGGCGGCGGCGCGCTGCTGCGCGATCTCGACCGTCTGCTGATGGAAGAAACCGGCCTGCCGGTGATCGTCGCCGACGACCCGCTCACCTGCGTGGTGCGCGGATCGGGGCGCGCGCTGGAGGAAATGGACAAGCTCGCTTCGGTGTTCACCAACGAGTGAACGCCCATCCCTGACCGGACGCCGAGCGCCCATGGCCGTACCGGGTCAGCTCACCTTTACCCGCCGTCTGGGGCCGTCGGCGCGGTTTGCAATCTGGCTGGCCGTCGGCATTGCCTGCGCGGTGCTCGACGCGCGCTACGGCGCCCTCGACGGGCTGCGTGCCGGCGCTTCGGTTCTGCTCGATCCGCTGCGCACCGCACTGCGCGCGCCCGGTGATGTGGCTGCCGAGCTGTCCGGATTTTTTACCCGCCACCGTCTGCTGCAGAAGGAGCGTGACGCCCTGCTGGGCGAACGCGCGCTGCTGCGCATCGAAGCGGAGCAGGCGAAGGCGCTGGCGCGGGAAAACGCCGAACTGCGTGCCCTGCTCGCCGTGCGCGCGCTGCCCGAATGGCAGACGGCGCGGGCCGCGCTGCTGTATCGGGGGCACGACTGGTTCGGGCAGAAAATCGTGATCGATCGTGGTGCGTCGGGCGGCATGCGCAACGGCTTGCCGGTCATCGACGCAGTCGGCCTCGTGGGGCAGGTAAGCCGGGTGTTTCCCGGTTCGAGCGAGGTGACGCTGGTGACGAGTCCCGGGCAGCTCACCCCCGTCGTCATTGAGCGCACCGGCCAGCGCGGCCTCGCGGCTGGCCTCGGCCAGGGGCGCCTGGAATTGCGTTACATGCCCAGACAGGCGGACGTGCGCGTGGGGGATCGGCTGTTCACCTCGGGCATCGACCGGGTTTACCCTGCCGCATTGCCGGTGGCGCAGGTCACGCGCGTCGTCCACTCGCAATCCAGCCCCTACCTGCGCATCGATTGCCAGCCGCTGGCCGGACTCGACCGTGCGCGGGCCGTGCTGGTGCTGCTGGCGTTGCCGGGTGCAGTGCGACCATGAATACCGTCCTGCGCGAATCCGGGACCCGGCGTCGCATCCTCGTCACGCTGGGGGGGGCCGTGCTGTTGACCCAGGCGCCGTGGGCGGGCTGGGCTCTGCTGCTGCGGCCGGACTTCATGCTCGTCACCGTGCTCTTCTGGACGCTGTACCGGCCCGCGCGCGTTGGCTTCGGCACAGCCTTCGCACTCGGCCTGCTCGCCGATTTCCAGGATGGCGCGGTGTTCGGCCAGCACGCCGTCGCCTACGTGCTGGCGGTCTATCTGGTGATCTACCTGCGTCTGCGGCTGTTGCGTTTCGACCCGTTGCGGCAGGCCGCCCAGCTTTTCCCCGTCCTGTTCGCGGCGCAAGGCGCGGTGCTGCTGGTCGGCTGGCTGGCCGCGCATCCACCGGCCGGGCTGACGCTTTTCCTGCCCGCCTTTTCCGGCACGCTCCTGTGGCTGGCACTCGCGTTCGCGCTGCGTGCGCTGCGTGGGCAGGCAATGCGGGAAGCGGAATGAGCAGCCTTGCCGCGCTGAAAGATCTCGACCGCGAGCTGGCGCGTTTTCATGCCCGGCTGAAAATCGGCGCATTGTTCGTCACGCTGCTCGCCGCGGTTCTTCTGGCGAGGGCTTTCCATCTCCAGATCCTGAGCCACGACTATTACGTCGGGCGTGCGGAAAGCAACCGCATATCGTTGGTGCCGGTATCGCCCAACCGCGGCATCATCCTCGACCGGAGAGGCCGCGTTCTCGCGGAAAACCAGTCGGCCTACACACTCGAAATCATGCCCGCGCACAGCCGCGATCTGGAGGCGACGCTGAAAGAGGTCGGCGCGCTGATCGAGATCACGCCGGGACAGTTGCGCCGCTTTCGCCGCCTGCTGGCCGAGTCGCACGAATTTGAAACCGTGCCCCTGAAAAGCAGGTTGAGCGACGAGGAGGTGGCGACGCTGGCGGCCCACCGCTACCGCCTGCCCGGCGTCGAGGTGAAGGCGCGGCTGTTCCGCAACTACCAGGGCGGGCCGGGCATGGCGCACGTGCTCGGTTTCATCGGCCGCATCAACGACCGCGATCTGGCTGTCCTGCGGGAATCCGGGCGCGAGCGAAACTACAAGGGCAGCGTCTACATCGGCAAGACCGGGCTGGAGCAAAGCTACGAAACACTGCTGCATGGACGCACCGGCTTCGAGCAGATGGAAACCGACGCCGCCGGCCATGCCGTGCGCATGCTTTCGCGCATTCCGCCGGTTCCGGGTAGGGATCTGCGCCTTTATCTCGACCTCGACCTTCAGGCCGTGGCCGAGCACGCGTTCGGCGATCGCCTCGGCGGGCTGGTCGCGATCGACCCCGACACCGGCGGCGTGCTCGCGCTGGTGTCCAAACCGGGCTTCGATCCCAATCTCTTCATCGACGGCATCGACCCGGAAACCTGGAAGGCGCTCAACGAATCGCCCGAGCGTCCCATGGTCAACCGCGCCTTGCGCGGCGTCTACCCGCCGGGTTCGACGATCAAGCCGCTGCTGGCGCTGGCCGGGCTGGAACTGGGCCTGCGCCGACCCACGGACAGTTTCGTCGATCCGGGCTATTACAGCCTGCCGAACAGTCGCCATCAATACCGCGACTGGAAAAAAAGCGGCCACGGCGTGGTCGATCTGCGCAAGTCGATCGCGCAATCCTGCGACACCTATTACTACCGGCTGGCGGTGGACATGGGCATCGACCGCATGCACGACTATCTGGCGAAGTTTGGACTGGGCGAAAAAACCGGCATCGATCTCGACAACGAATCCGCCGGCCTCCTGCCCTCGCGCGAATGGAAACAGCGGCGCTGGGAAAAACCCTGGTACGCGGGCGAAACGGTGATTGCCGGCATCGGCCAGGGGTATCACCTGGCGACGCCGCTGCAGCTTGCGGTGGCGACGGCGATGCTCGCCAACGGCGGCAAACACATCGTTCCGAGGCTGGTCGAGGCGGTGCGCGACCCCTACGCGCACGTCTGGCAGCCGCTGCCGCCAGGCGTGCGCGGCCAGGTGGCGATCGATCCCGCAAATCTGGGCGTCGTGCGCGAAGGCATGCTGGACGTGCTGCGCCCCGGCGGGACCGCTGGCGCGGCTGCTGCCGGGGCCACCTACCCCATCGCCGGAAAGACGGGGACTGCGCAGGTTGTCGGCATCAAGCAGGGCGCGCGTTACGAGGAGGCGAAGTTGGCGAAGCAGCATCGCGACCACGCGCTCTTCATCGCCTACGCGCCGGCCGACGCCCCGAAACTGGCCATCGCGGTGTTGGTCGAAAACGGCGGTCACGGCAGTTCCGCTGCCGCCCCCGTCGCACGCGCGGTGTTCGATTACTACCTTGGTGGAAAACGGCCGGCGACGATGAAAACGGAGAAGGAACATGACGCCGACTGAGCATGGCATCCTGCGCCGGCTGCGCCGGCTCGATCCGATTCTGCTGTTGCTGGTGCTGGCGTTGCTGGCGATCAGCGTTGCGGTGGTGACCAGCGCCTCGGGGCAGAGTCCGGCGCGCATCAGCGGCCACCTCGTCAACATCGGCCTGGCGCTGGCGCTGATGATCGTCATGGCGAACGTGCCACCGCACATCCTGTCCAGAGCCGGGCCGCCGCTGTACGTGCTGGGGGTGACGCTGCTCGTCGGCGTCGCGCTGTTCGGCGAAATCCGCAATGGCTCGCGGCGCTGGCTCGATTTCGGCGTGATCGCCTTCCAGCCGTCCGAACTGCTCAAGCTGGCGCTGCCCTTGATGCTCGCCTGGTATTTCCAGCGCAACGAAGCCCAGTTGAACGCGAGGCATTTCCTGGTCGCCGCCCTGCTGCTGCTCGTGCCCTTTCTGCTGATTCTGCGCCAGCCTGACCTGGGCACCGCCCTGATGATCGGCGCATCGGGCTTCTACCTGTTGTTCTTTGCCGGCCTGTCGTGGAAGGTGATCGCCGCCGCCGCCGCCGCCGCCGCCGCCAGTCTGCCGGTGGCCTGGGGCTTGCTGCACGACTATCAGCAGCGGCGGGTGCTGACCCTGCTCGACCCCGGCTCGGATCCGCTGGGCGACGGCTACCACATCATCCAGTCCACCATCGCCATCGGCTCGGGCGGGTTGTTCGGCAAGGGCTGGATGGCGGGCACGCAAAGCCAGCTCGATTTCATTCCCGAGCGGACGACGGATTTCGTCTTCGCCGTGTTTGGCGAGGAATTCGGCTACGCCGGCACGGTGATGCTGCTGGGGCTCTACCTTGCCATCGTCGCGCGCGGACTCGCCATCGCCTCGCGCGCGCCGACGCAGTTCGGCCGCCTGATGGCGGCAACCCTTTCGCTCAACCTTTTCACCTATGTATTCGTCAACGTCGGCATGGTGTCGGGCATTCTGCCCGTGGTCGGCGTGCCGTTGCCGCTGATGAGTTACGGCGGCACCGCGCTCATCACCCTGCACGTGGGTCTGGGCATCCTGATGAGCGTGGCGACGCACCGCCAGCTCAACAAAACCTGAGCCGGACGCAAGCGTCACGGATAAAATACGGCGATGAAAATTTTCTTTCTGACCGCGGCGGTTGCGCTGGTGCTCGCCGGGTGCGGCACGAATCCGGCACCGTCCGGGAATGGGGCGCCGGCTTCGTCGGCCGGCACCAAACCCGGCGGCTATTACCTTGACGATGGTCCGCTCCCCAATCCACCGCCCAACCTCGACGCCGTACCCGACGCCGTGCCGCGCCAGGAGCCGCTGCACCGCTTCGCCAACCGCACCTATGTCGCGCTGGGCAAGTCCTACACGCCGCGAACCGAACGCGGCGCATATTCGGAAGTGGGGCTGGCTTCGTGGTACGGCCGGCGCTTCCACGGCAGGAAAACGGCTTCGGGCGAGCCATACGACATGTATGCGATGACCGCTGCGCATCCCACGCTGCCAATTCCGAGCTATGCGCGGGTAACGGCGCTCGCCAGCGGCAAGTCGGTCGTGGTGCGCATCAATGACCGCGGCCCCTTCCATGGCGAACGCATCATCGACCTGTCGTATACCGCCGCGCACAAACTCGGCATCCTTGGGCAGGGTCGGGGCAAGGTCAGGGTGGAGAGCGTCGATCCGGCGGTCGGCGACGTCGCCGGCGATGTTCGTACCGAAGGCATTTACCTGCAGTTCGGTGCCTTCGCCAGCGAAGGCAACGCGCGCACGCTGCTCGATCGCGTGCGCGACACGCTCGGTCTGGCCGGCGATCGCGCGCGCGTAGTGTTCGCCGACACCCTGCATCGCGTGCGTGTCGGCCCTTATGCCAGCGCGAACGCGGCGCGTGCCGACCGCGACCTCGTGCGTGTGCGGCTCGAACTCGATGCCATGCTGGTCGGCATCGACTAATCCCCTGATTTGCCCGGAACGGACGCATGAAAATCATCTGGCTGGTGCTGGCCCTGCTGTTTTTCCACACTGCCGCGCACGCTGCGCCCGCAGGAATCGGCGCCCGCGCCTGGATTGTCACCGACGCCGCGAGTGGGCGCGAACTGGCCGCGTGGCAGGCCGACTTGCCGCTCGCGCCGGCCTCGTTGACGCAATTGATGACGGCCTATGTGCTTCTGAGCGACATCAAGCACAACAAACTTTCCCTCAGCGAAACGGTGAAAGTGCCCGTGGCGGCAACCGGGGCCGACGGTGCCCGTATTTTTCTCAAGGCGGGCGAGCCCGCGAGCGTCGATTCCCTGATCCAGGCGATGCTGGTGCATTCGGCGGTCGATGCGGCACTGACGCTGGCGCTGGCGGTGGACGGCAGCGAGGCGGATTTTGTCGCACGCATGAACCGCGAAGCGAAGCGGTTGGGCATGACGCGCACGCGCTTCATGAACCCCACCGGCCTGTCCGAGCCGGGCCACGTGTCGAGCGCACGCGACCTGGCCGTGCTCGCGCGCGCCCTGGTGCGGGATTTTCCGGAGCGGCTTGCCTGGTTCGCGCGCAAGGAATTTGTCTACCAGGGTATCGACTACTACAACGGCAACCGCCTGCTGTGGCGCGACGCCACGGTGGACGGGCTGAAGGTGGGGCGCACGGCGGAAGCCGGATATTGCATGGCCGCTACGGCGCAACGCGGCAGCCAGCGCCGCATCGCCTTGGTATTGGGCGCGCGCGACGATGCCCAGCGCACCCAGGATGCGTTGAAGCTCCTCAATTACGGTTTCGAGAATTTCGACAGCGCGCTGCTATATCGCGCGCAGCAACCGGTCAAGGTGCTAAAACTCTACCGCGGCGCGCGTGACGCAGTGGGCCTGGGATTCACGGAGGATCTGCACGTCCTCGTGCCGCGAGGCGCGCTGCCCCGCCTGAAAGCCAGCGTTGTCACCGCCCAGCCTGCCGTCGCGCCGGTTCGCCGCGGCCAGGCCCTGGGCACGCTCAGACTTTCGGTGGACGGCGAGACGCTCGGCGAATACCCGCTGCGGGCATTGCACGATGTGGCGGTAGCCGGAATTTTCGGACGCGGCTGGGATTCGATCCGGCTGTTGTTCGGACGATGATCGCCTATCTGAACGGCCGCTTTCTGCCGCTCGCCGAAGCGCGCGTATCCGTGCTCGACCGTGGCTTCATGCTCGGCGATGGCGTGTACGAAATCGTGCCGGTGTATTCGAAACGGCCGTTTCGGCTCGACGCGCACCTGCGCCGCCTGCAG
The DNA here is from genome assembly GCA_964583195.1 of uncultured Thiobacillus sp. Taxonomy (GTDB): domain Bacteria; phylum Pseudomonadota; class Gammaproteobacteria; order Burkholderiales; family Thiobacillaceae; genus Thiobacillus. Next base: position 14,632 of record CAZOVQ010000008.1, on the reverse strand, counting down.
GACAGCCTCGATGGCATCCGGCTGATCAATCCGCTGGCTGCCGGGCAGTGGCGTGGCCTGCTCGACGAACTGGTCGCGCGCCAGGATTTCGCGGATCAATCGCTCTATATCCAGGTGACGCGCGGGGTGCCCGGCCCGGACCAGCCGCCGCGCGACCATGCGTTTCCGGATACCGCGTCCCCCACGGTGTTCCTGTACGCGCAACCCCTGATGACGGCGACGGCGGCGCAGAAAGCCGCCGGCGTGTGCGCAATCACCGCAGCCGATCCGCGCTGGCAACGCTGCGACATCAAGACGATTTCGCTTCTGGCGAACGTGCTGTTGCGGCAGCAGGCAGCGGACGCGGGCTGCGCGGAAGCCATCCTGCTGCGCGACGGCAGGCTGACCGAAGGCGCGGCCAGCAATATCTTCGTGGTCAGGGAAGGTGTACTGCGCACCCCGGCGCCGTCGCCGCACATGCTGGCCGGCATCACCTGCGATGTGGTGCTCGAACTGGCGGCCGCGCATGGCATCGCGCACGCACAGGGGCCGGTGACGGAAACCGAACTGCGTACCGCCGACGAGATATGGATGACCTCGTCGACGCGGGAAATCATGCCCGTGGTGCGTCTCGACGGCCAACCGGTGGGCACGGGCGTGCCCGGCCCGCTGGCGTGTCGCATGGACGTGCTATATCAGACATTCAAACAGGAGGTGATGCGCGCATGAGCGAGGCGGAAACCCTGCTGCAATTTCCCGTCGATTTCCCGATCAAGATCATGGGCGAGCGACGCGACGATTTTGCCCGCACCATGGTCGAGCTGGTGCTTCGCCACGTGCCGGATTTCCGGCCGGAAACGGTCGAGATGCGAGCTTCGTCCTCAGGCAACTATCTCTCTGTCACCTGCGTCGTGCGCGCGACTTCGAAAGCGCAGCTCGACAATCTCTACCGCGAGATCACCGCGCATCCGTGGGTGAAGATGGCGCTGTAATGGTCAGGAGTCAGGGGCCAGGGGTCGGGGGAGAGCTGATCGAGCGCCATCTGGGCCGGGTCGAATACGAACCTACCTGGCACGCAATGCAGGACTTCACGGCGCGACGCGGCGCCGATACGCCGGACGAACTCTGGCTGCTCGAACACCCGCCGGTCTACACCCAGGGGCAGGCAGGCCGGCCGGAACACCTGATCGCGCCGACCGCAATTCCGGTCGTGGCGATTGACCGCGGCGGGCAGATCACCTACCACGGACCGGGGCAGCTCGTCGCCTACTTGCTGCTCGATCTCGGGCGGCGCGGCTACGGCGTCCGCGAACTGGTCGTGCGCATGGAACAGGCGGTGATCGACCTGCTTGCCGGGCAGGGTGTGGCCGCCGAACGGCGCTCGGGCGCCCCCGGCGTCTATGTCGCCGGCGCGAAGATCGCCGCGCTCGGTCTGCGCGTGAAGCAGGGCTGCACGTATCATGGTCTTGCGCTCAACGTGGACATGGACCTGCATCCCTTCGCGGCGATTAACCCCTGCGGCTACGCCGGCATGGCCGTCACGCAGTGCCGCGACCTTGGCCTGAGTCTGTCGATGTCGCAGGCGGAGCGGGCGCTCACCCTGGCCTTGCAGGCGACACTATAGTTGACTGATTTACTCGGATATTAGTATTCTTGCGCTTCACATAGGAGTTATTGATGAGCACCGACACCCTGCCGTCCGATCCCAAGCTCTTGATGCGCTCCATCATCCAGCGCATCGCGACCGGCCCGGATCTTTCCAAGGACATCAGCCGCACCGAGGCGCACCTCGGCACCAAGGCGATCATCGAAAACGCGATCGACCCGGTGCAGGTCGGCATCTACTTCATCGCCCTGCGCATGAAGCGCGAAACCCGGGACGAGAACCGCGGCGTGCTCGATGCGGTGCTGGAAACCACGCAGCGCATAACTGCCGAGGTCGACGAGGTGGTCGATATCGGCGATCCCTACGACGGCTACACCCGCTGCTTGCCGGCAGCGCCCTTCCTCGGCCCGCTGCTGGCCGAATTCGATGTGCATGTCGTCTCGCACGGCCTCGACAAGGTCGGCCCCAAATACGGCGTGACGGCCCGCCACGTGCTCGCCGCCGCCGGGGTGCCGGTCGATCTGGCGCCCGCAGCGGCCGCCGCACGCCTGGCCGATCCCGCCCTCGGCTGGACTTATGTCGACCAGGCGCAGTCCAACCCCGGTCTGCACAATCTGACCCGTCTGCGCGCGCAGATGATCAAGCGCCAGGTGCTGACCACGGTGGAAGTGCTGTCCAAGCCCATTGCCGGCAGAAAACTCACCCACTTCGTCACCGGCTACGTGCACAAGCCGTATCCGCCGGTGTATGCCGACCTCGCGCGCGAAGCCGGTTTCGACACCGCCTGCATCGTGCGCGGCGTCGAGGGCGGGGTGATTCCCAGCCTGCGCCAGGAAGGCAAATACTTCCACTACCACGACCGCGGCGAGGAAACCGAAGCGAAGATCGACCCGGTCGCGCTCGGCATCGCCCAGCCGGTGCGTGCGGTACCGCTGCCCGGTTCGGTGGCAGGTGAGGCGGGCGAAGACGAAATCGTCGCCGCCATCGACATCCAGGCCACCGCGCGCGCTGCGGCCGAAGCCGGCATCCTCGCGCTCAAGGGCGACCGGGGCCCGACCTACGATTCGCTGGTACTGGCCGGGGCCATCATCCTGCACCATGTCGGCCGTGCGGCCAGCGTCGCCGAAGCTGCCGAAAAAATTCGCGTCGTGCTCGATTCGGGTCGCGCCGTCCTGCGGGTGAAGTGATGGGGGACTACGTCGCAATCGCCAGCGCCGACGAATTGCAGCCGGCGCAGATGAAGCGTGTCGTCGTCGCCGGCAGGAAACTGCTGCTGTGCAATTCGAACGGCACGCACTACGTCGTCGACGAGATGTGCAGCCACGAGGATTACTCGTTGTATCTGGGCTGCATCAAGGATGGCAGGATCAAGTGCTCGCTGCACGGCAGCTATTTCGATCTCGGCACCGGCGAACCGACCTGCGAGCCGGCGGATACGCCGATCCGCTCCTATCCGGTGAAGGTCGAGGACGGCCAGGTCTGGGTGGCCGTTTGAACTGCTGACGCGAGCGGGCGCCGGCTTTGTGCCGACGCGCTGCGCCGGCAGCCCCTCACATGCGGAATTCCGCGAGATCGCCAGTGGCCAGCGCGTGCAGGCGGACATCGGCCTCGGCGGGCGCAGCATGCACGATTTCCAGCAGTCGGCGGGCGGCGTTCAGCCAGTGCGATTCGCCCCGCTGCGCCAGTTCCCGTAGCGGCGCCAGGTCGCGATTCGCAAGCCAGCATTCGTAGGCGTGCGCTAGCGCCGGAAACAGGGCGCGCCGCTGCCCGGAAAGGTTGGCCACATAGAAGTGCAGGGAACCGGTGGCCTCGCGCTCCAGCAGGGTAGGCAGCGTGACCAGACAATCCGCGAGATGATCGCGCACCGCGCGGGCCAGCAGTTCAGCGTGGCGCGCATTGAGCCGTCCCAGCATTTCCGGCCAGGCCGGGCCCAGCAGCTTTTCCGCGCGCGCTTCGCCCACCTCGTGCAGGATCATCGCCTCAGCCTCGGCTTCTGCCATGCGGTCGAGGGCGCGATCGACGTCGTGCTCGAAATCGTAATGCGCGAAGGCGCGTCCCAGGGCGCTGTCGCGCTCCTTGTACGACCATTCCTCGTATTTGTTCCAGAGAAGACGCCTGACCGCGTCGAGGCGCAGGAAGATGGCGCCGTCGCGCAGGGTCGCCGGTGGGGCGATGAGATCGCGCGCGTATTCGCAGCCGGCGATCAGCACCTGCACGCCTTCGCGCACCTCGGCGTGCTTGAGCTCGGCCAGCACGAAGTGCGGCTTGCGGAAACGTCCCAGGCCGCTGCTGTAGACCAGCCCTTGCGGAACGAGCGCGCGGTTCACGTCGTTGGCTTCGAACGGATCGATGCCGGCGTCGATCGGCAGCGGGACGAAATCCTCTTCTTCGACCGCGTTCCATTCGCTTTCGCGGGCGTTCAGCCAGTCGCCGAGCTCGTCCCGGGGCAGACGCGCGCCGTAGGGCAGTTCCCGTTCCCAACGAAAGTATTCGCGCATTTCGAGTAGGAAGGTGCACATCGTCATGTCGCGCGCGTGGCGGGCGTCGGCGATCATGCAGTTCCGCTGCACGGTGTCGATGAGATCAGAGAGATTACCGGGCATGAAAGCACTCCTGCTGGGGACGTGCTTGCAGTGTACGAAAAAAACGGCCCGTTCCAACCGGGCCGTTTGTCATGAGCCAACGCGCGTGGCTATTCGGCGCTTCAGTGGCGGCGCTGCGCGCCGAAATAATTGAGATCGGCGCGCGAACGCCGGCTGAGTTCGAAGCGTGCATCGCCGGACATCTGGCCGGCAAGCTGGGCGTAGGCTTCGCTCGCCCAGGCCTTGTCGTTGAGCACGTCGGCGATGCCTTCGGCCCAGCGCAGCTTGTCGGTGGGCTGTTTCAGGTGCGCGCCGCATTCTGCGTACCAATTTTTCAGCGTTTCAGCCGGCAGGGCGAAGCTGCGCAGGCGGTCGATGAACTGGATGCAGGCGTCGCCGCTGGCGCACGAAGCGGCCGCGGCGGCGTAAAGTGCGTCGGCGCGGGCGGCGTTGCCCATGTTCGCATACAGACGGCCGAGATGGGACAGCGCATAGTGATCCTTTGCCTGCGCGCGTGCGGTCTCCAGCAGGCGTTCGGCTTCGGCGGCGTCCTGCGTGGCGGCGAAGCTCGCTTCGGCCAGCTTGGCGAGATCGTAGACGCTGGCATCGCCGCCCAGCGCGGTTTCCCGGGCGGCGAGGTAGGCGCGCGCCTTGGATACGCCGAGCTCGCGGTGTTTCATCCGCGCGGCGGTTACCACGAGGTCCTTGAAGGCGATGAAATCGGCGGCATTTTCCGCCGCACGGTCGAGCAGGCGGCCGAGCCAGGCGGGATCGTCGAGATTGCGATCCACCGCCACCAGGATCGGTTTGTAGCGCGAGAATTGATAGCTGCCGCCGGTGTCGTCGAGCATCTTCTCGGCGGATTCGATCAGTTTGGCGGCGTAGAAGGGATCTTCCAGCTCGGTCTGCACGCGGTTGGCCAGGACGAGGAGCTGTTTGACCGAGGTGGCGTCCTTTTCGAGCTGCTGGAATTCAAGATAGCGTGCATGATTGGCCTGGCGTTTCTCCAGCTTGGCCTTGACCCGGGCGAGGCGCGCGGTGTCGTCGGCGAGGTGCGTTTCCACTGCCGCGACCAGCTTCTGCATCTCGTCCAGCCCCGCCACGGCGTCCTCGGCCTTGTCGAGCAGGGCGGCGGCGCCTGCCTTGTCGCTGGCGCCGGCCAAGCCTCCGGCCAGTTCGATGTATTCGCCGGTGGCACTGGCCAGATCGCCCGCCTTCTTCAGGGCGGACTGCATGAAGGCTGCGTCGCCTGCCTGCTTGGCCGATTCGATCAGGGTCTTGGCGGCGTTGAAATCGGTGGCGCCAGCCAGTGCACGCTCATATAGCGCCTTGGCCTGCTGCGGGTCGCCCAGTGTTTTCACGACTTCGCCGGCCAGGGACAACAGATCCGGAACACTGGAGAGTTTTTCGCCTGCCTTGGAGAAAATTGCCGCGGCGTAGTCCTTGTCCAGCAGGTGCTCGGCGGAGGCGGCTGCCAGCTTGCTGTATTCCACCGCGCGCGAAATCTTGGCTTCGGCTTTCTCCAGCACCTTCCTGGCGAACGCGCCGTCGGCGATCACCGCCATCACGTTCCTGGCCAGGTCGATCAGGGGGTCGAGGTTGCCGGTTTCCTTCAAGGCCTTTTCATACGCGCCCACTGCGGCGGCCTTGTCGCCCAGCACCTTGAACTTGGCTTCGGCCAGGGCAATCTGCTCCTCGCCGCTCATGCAGTAGTCCTCGGCGGTCTGCAGCAGTTCCTCGGCGCGGGCCTGTTCCCCGAGCGTCTTGTAGGCGATGGCGCAGGCGGCCAGATCGCGGGTGAACTGGCAATCGTCTGCCACGCGATCCATCAGTTCTTTCGCGTAGGCGGCGTCGGCGGGTTCTTCGAGCGCGCGCAGCGCCAGCGCCGCGTAATCCGCGCCGCTGGAACATTGGGCCTCTTCGGGAGCGAGGGTGTCGCGGGTGGCCATGCTGATCTCCTTGAATTCAACCTTGCCATTTTCCGCTCGCGCCCGGCAGGCAGCCAATAAGTTATGTCGATGACGGCATTAGCAGGGGGCGGAGCGTGCCGCGAAACTGCCCGGCCCCGCCGGCGTCTGGCTCAGTAGTGGTCGTATCCGTGGGGGCGATACGCATGGCGGTCATGGGGGCGGTCGCCGTGGTGACGGTACGAGCCGCAATATCCGTAGCCGTAGTCGTATCGGGCATAGGGCCGGTAATACCGATAATCGCGATCGGCATGGCGGTACTGGAGGGCATAGCCGCCGTAATACGGGCTGCCGATCGAGACGGAATAACCGGAGGAATAATCGCCGTGGGCGAGTGCGCTTCCCGAGGCGGCGGAGAGGACGGCGGCGAGGACGAGGGTGCGAATCATGAGGGTCTCCTGGGGAACGGTGGGTCGTGATGGCCGGCGGTGACGAGGCGGCGAATCCGCGAGCGGATGGGCCGTCAGTCGTCCCAGTCGTCGCGGCTGTGTTTCCAGCCGCGACGTGGGTCGTCGGCGACGGTGAAGCTGACGTTGAGCGTCAGCCATTTGCCCGGCTCATAGGGCAGTCGGGTGGTGTATTCGCGGTCCTGAAAGCGGTAGCGCACGTCGTAGCCGGTGACCACGTCGCGGAAATTGTCGTGCACCTGGCAACGCTCGACCTGGCGGGGGCGCGACTCGTAATAGCGGTCGCCGCGCTCGTTCAGGCGGTCGCCGACGACGGCTCCGGTGGCGGCGCCGACGGCCGCCGCTGCAACCTTGCCGTTGCCCTTGCCGACGGTGGAACCGATCAGCCCGCCGGCGATGGCGCCGATGATCGCGCCGCCGGCGTTGCTACCGCGCACGACTTCCCGTTCGTAGCCGACGGTTTCGGTCCAGCATTCGCGGCGCGGCTCGTTGATGGTGTCATAGACGGGCGTGCTCGACAGCACGCGGGCCTGAACCGCGAAGCCGTCGCCGCGCGGGCTGGCGTGTGCGCTGCCGGCGGCAACCAGGGCGGCGGCGAGGAGGGCGGCGAGTTGTTGGGGACGTGCGTTCATGCTTGTTCTCCTTGGGGGGCGAGTGGGTCGGTTCAACGGCGGCGGCGCGAGCGGTCGCGGTCTTCGTCATCGCGCTCCTGTCGGCGACGTTCGTAACCGGTACCGTAGTCGTCGCGGTAGCCGTCACGGGACTCGTCGCGACGGAAATCGCGACGATCCCGGTCGCGCTCGTCGCGGCGGAAATCACGGTCGTCGTAACGGTCGTTCCCGACCACGACGAATGATCCTTCCGGCAAATCGGCGGCAGCCCGAACCGGGAAGGCAAGCGCCAGTCCCAGGGTGGCCAGTCCAATCATTCCTTTGTATCGTGCATTCATCGTGATCTCCGTTTCTGTGGGGGGCAAAGTTCGCTTCCACGCTTCACAGTGTGGGCGGGGAAAGTAAGCGCGGTGTTTCACGCAGGGGGGATTTTGTAACAGTGTGTAACCGTGCGGGAAATGCCGGCCGTGGCGCACTGCTATATTTGCCGCATGGATAAGGACCTGATCTATGTCACCGACGACGATTCCGGCATCCGCGATCTCGTCGCCGAATATCTGCAAAGCCAGGGCTACGCGGTGGAAACCGCGGCCGACGGCAAGGCGCTCGATGCCCTGCTGGCGACGCGCCTGCCCGATTTGCTGGTGCTCGACTGGATGATGCCGGGCGAGGATGGTCTGTCGATCGCGCGGCGGTTGCGCGCGCAGTCGGGATTCCCGCCCATCGTCATGCTTTCGGCAAGGGGCGAGGACATCGACCGCATCATCGGCCTTGAAGTCGGCGCCGACGATTACCTGCCCAAGCCCTTCAATCCGCGCGAACTTCTGGCGCGCATCCGCGCGGTGATGCGCCGCCAGCCGTCTGCCGCGTCGGCGGTGCCGGCTGTCGAGACGGCGCGGCAGGCAAGGTTCGGCCCGTACGTCGTCAATCTCGACGCGCGCACCCTGGCGAGGGAGGGCGTGGAGATCGAACTCACTTCGGGCGAATACGAATTGCTGGAGATTTTCGTGACCCACGCCAACCGGGCGCTCAGCCGCGACTGGCTGATGGACCAGCTGCGCGGTTTCGAGCGCGATCCCTTCGACCGCAGTATCGACGTGCGCGTAAACCGTCTGCGCAAGAAGATCGAGGATGATCCTGCCCATCCGGCCTACATCCGCACCCAGCGCGGCCAGGGCTATCTGTTCGTGCCGCAGGGCAAGGGGTGAGGTGCTTCGCCGCTTCGCTTTTCGCGCGTACCGCGTGGACGCTCGCGGCGGTCTTCGTCGTGTTTCAGGCCGCGGCGAGCTGGGTGGTTTATCGCACGCTCATCGTGCCGGTGGCCGAGCGTTCGGCCGACGATCTTGCCGGGCTTGTCGTGCTGTCCGCGCAGACCTGGGTGGAACTGCCGCCCGAAACGCGCGGGGCGTTCGAAAGGGAACTTGCGCGCCGGCACGGCTTGCGGCTTACCAGCCTGCCGGTGGCGGCGACGGTCGACGCCCCGGCGTTCGCCTTTCGCCGGCAAATCGAACAGGCGCTGTCGCGGCGGCTGGGCGACGCCGTCGTGCTGCACGGCCTGCCGGGACGCAGTTCGGCCTGGCTCGATATCCCGCTTGGGGGGCACGCCCTGAAGGTGGGATTCTTTCCCCATCGCTACGCGGTCAAGCCGCCGCTTGCCGCCATCGCGGTCATCGCGCTCGGCGCATTGCTCAGCCTTGCGACCGCATTGATTCTGGTGCGACGCATCACCGTGCCGTTGGCGCGTGCCTCCAGGGCGGCGAGACAGGTCGGCGCCGGCAAGGTGCCGGAGCTGCTGCCCGAAACCGGCCCCGCCGAACTCGCAGAACTGGCGCGCCGCTTCAACCGGATGGCGGTCGAAGTGCGCGACTTGCTCGACAACCGCACCACGCTGCTGGCCGGCATCTCGCACGATTTGCGTACGCCGATGACGCGGCTGCAACTGAATCTCGAACTCCTGCGCGACGATCCCGCGCCTGCGCGGATCGACCGGGCGGTTGCCGATCTTGCCGACATGAACGCGCTGATCGCGGGCTATCTGGAGCTGGCGCGCACGACGCAGGCGGAAACCCGGGTGCGCGTCGATCTCGCCGCACTGCTGGACGAACTGGCCGCGGGCGCCGGCCTCGTGTCACCGGCCGCGCCGCCGTGCGAGGTCGATGCGGGCGTGCTGGCGCTGCGGCAGATCGTCGTCAATCTGCTCCAGAACGCGCAGCGCTACGCGGGCGGCGCGCCGGTGGAACTCGCGCTGGACTGTGCGCCGGGCCGGGCGCGTATCCGTGTGTGCGACCGTGGGCCGGGCATACCTGAAGACGAGCTGGAAAAAGTATTTCGCCCCTTCTACCGGCTGGAGGGCTCGCGCGCGAAGGCGACCGGCGGAACCGGCCTGGGGCTGGCGATCGTGCGGCAACTGGCCGAGACGAACGGCTGGAAGGTGAATCTGGAAAATCGCCCGGCGGGCGGGCTGGAGGCCACGCTCGAATTGCCGCGTTGAGGCCACGCGGCGGAGGGCATGGCGCATCGGTGTTGCGCCCTCGTGGCAGCGTCGCGTCCGGCCTTTCAGGCGGCGGCGCGCGACACGCTGCGCAGCACGCGCAATTCAACGAACAGCAGGGTAATGCTGAACATGCTCATGCGGCCGGTACTGCCGCTGAAGTAGCCGAGCGGCGAGCGGGAAAGTCCCAGGCTCACGCGCGTGTTGCGGCTCCACTGCATCGCTCCCATTACTTCAGGCTGTGGCGTGACGGGCGAACAGCGAAAACTGCACGAACAGCACCGACAGGCTGGTGAGACTCATGCGCTCGGTCTGGCCGTGGAACCAGGCGAAGGGCGAAGTCGACAGTTCGAGGACCAACTGGTTTTTGCCGAATTGCAGTTTCATGATTTTCTCCGGGGCGGGGCTTGCCCTGATTCCTGCAACGCCTGTGCCAGCGTGGCCGGGTGCGGTGCGGCCAGAGAAAATATAATGAAAACAAATGGTTTTGCACTTGCGCGTGCCTGGCTTCCGGGGCGCGCGCGGCAGCGTTCGTCGAAATGCCGACAACCGGCGTCAGCCGGCGAACAGTTGCGGACGAAAGGTAGAATCCCGCCTTTGCGCTATGGGCCGATGCGGTTCGGCTCTTCAGGATGATCCTTCTCAAGAATCTCAGCCTTCGGCGTGGCACAAGGCTCGTGCTCGACCGGGTGACGGCGACCCTCAATCCAGGCGAGAAAATCGGCCTCGTCGGCCGCAATGGTGCCGGAAAATCCAGCCTGTTCGCGTTGTTGAATGGCAGCCTGCACGAGGAGGGCGGCGAGTTTTCCATGCCGCCGCAGTGGCGGCTGGCGCAGGTGGCGCAGGAGTTGCCGGAAACGGACGCCGGCGCGACCGATTTCGTCGTCGCCGGCGATACCCGCCTGGCCCGGGCGAGACACGAAGCGCAAGCCGCCGAAGCCAGCGGCGACGGCGAGCGCATGGCGCACGCCTATACGGCGCTTCACGACGCCGGCGCGCACGATGCCCGACCACGGGCGCAGGCATTGATCCTCGGTCTTGGCTTCCGGACGGACGCGCTGGAAAAGCCGGTCAACAGCTTTTCCGGCGGCTGGCGCATGCGGCTGCAACTGGCGCGGGCGCTGATGTGTCCGTCCGACCTGTTGCTGCTCGACGAGCCTACCAACCACCTTGACCTCGATGCCCTGGTCTGGCTGGAGGGCTGGCTGGCGAAATATCCGGGCACGCTCATCGTCATCAGCCACGACCGCGAATTCCTCGACGCGGTGACCTGCGTCACCCTGCACATCGAGCAGGGCCGGCTTACACGCTATGGCGGCAACTACAGTGCTTTCGAGGACATGCGCGCCGGACGGATCGCCCTGCAGCAGGCGGCTTATGCGCGGCAGCAGGAGCGGATCGCGCATCTGCAATCCTTCATCGACCGTTTCAAGGCCAAGGCGACCAAGGCGAAACAGGCACAAAGCCGCGTCAAGGCGCTGGAGCGCATGGAAAAGCTGGCGCCGGCGCTCGCCTGCGCCGATTTCGCCTTCGAATTCCGCCCGCCGCGGGCGCTGCCCAATCCCATGCTGACGCTGAAATCGGCCAGTGCGGGGTATGGTGGCACGGTCGTCGTGCGCGGTGTCGACCGTTCCGTGGAAGCCGGCGAGCGCATCGGCATTCTCGGCGCCAACGGCCAGGGCAAGTCGACGCTGGTGAAAACCATAGCCGGTGTGCTGCCCGCGCTCGCCGGCGAAATCGTACTGGGCCGCGGTCTGCACATCGGCTATTTTGCGCAGCAGGAGCTCGACGTGCTGCGCTCCGACGATACGCCGCTTGGCCACATGACCCGGCTTGCACGCGAGGTCATTGCGCGTGAGCCGGACGCGGGGTTCAGCGCCGGCGAGCAGGACCTGCGCGGCTTTCTCGGCAGTTTCCAGTTCGACGGCGAGAAGATCGCGCAGACCGTCGGCACCCTGAGCGGCGGAGAGAAGGCGCGGCTGGTGCTCGCCATGCTGGTGTGGCAGCGCCCCAATCTTCTGTTGCTCGACGAACCGACCAACCATCTCGATCTCGCCACGCGCGAGGCGCTGGCGGTGGCGCTGAACGAATTCGAGGGCACGCTCATGCTGGTGAGTCACGACCGGGCGCTCCTGCGCGCCGTGTGCGACGGATTCTGGCTGGTCGGGCGAGGCGGCGTGGCCGATTTCGACGGCGATCTCGACGATTACCAGCGTTACCTTCTGGACGAGGCGAAGCGCGTGCGCGACAGCCTGCGTGAAGCAGCATCTGCGGCGAGGCCCGCGTTACCGCGCAAACCGGCATCCGGAAGCCGTCTGAAATCGTTGCGGCAAAAGCGCGACCGGCTCGATGTGCGCCTGGCCGGACTCCAGTCCGAAAAGGCGGCGCTGGAAACCCGTCTCTCCGGCAGCCTGCCGGTCGATGCCATCGCCGAGGCCGGACGCGGGCTGGAGGCGGTCAACGTGGTGCTGGCACAGGAAGAGGAAGCCTGGCTCGAACTGTCGGCCGAGATCGAATCACTCGAACGCGAGGAGGCTTCCGGTCAGCGCGACCGGGCGGCTGGCAGCCAGCCCGCCGCCCGGTAGGCGGCCACAGCATCGGCAAACCCCGTGTCCAGGTCGAACGCCGGGCTCCAGCCTTCGAGGTGCGCAAGCTCATCCGGAGCGACGCCCCAGTCCGGATGCCGCAATTCGCGCAGTTTCTGCGAATGCAGCATGGTGGCCGAACCGAACAGGCGGCCGAGATCGCCTGCGAGCGCAACGGTTTTCAGCAAGGGGTAGGGCAGACGGACGAAGCGCGGCGCGTGATTGCCCACCGCGTGCGCGGCGGCGGCAAGCACCTCGTCCCAGCGGTAGCCTTCGGGGCGCGCGTCGGCGGCGGTGAGCGTGGCGCCGGCAGGCGGTGCGGCCGCCAGCCGGCCGATCAGGGATACGAGATCGTCGACGTGGATCAACGCTGCGCGCGCGGCTGCCGTGCCGGGAAGCGGCACGATGCGTCGCCGGGCCATCTGGAAGAAGCGCAGCGTTTCCCGGTCGCCGGGGCCGTAGACTGCCGGCGGGCGCAGGATCGTCGCGGTCGGGCCGAGACACTCACGCACCGCGTCCTCGCCGGCGCGTTTGCTGGCGGCGTAGTCGGAGAGCCCGGGCTCGCGGGCGGCGAGGCTGGAGACCAGGACGAAATGCGCGCCCGGCGCGGCCGACCGCGCGACGTTGGCAAGCCGCACGGCGCCGTCCCGGTTGACTGCGAAAAAGGTTTCGCGGCGCGCGGCCTTGATGAGGCCGGCGACGTGGATGATCGTGTCTGCATCCTCGACCAGACGCGTCAGTGCCGCCGTGTCTGTCAATGAGCCGGCCACCACCTCGGGGACAAAGCCTAGCCAGGGCAGGGAGGCCGGATCGCGCCGCAGCAGCACGCGCACGCGCCAGCCGGACCCGGCAAGCGCACCTACCAGGCGGCGGCCGATGAAACCGGTCGCGCCGGTGACGGCGGCCAGTGGCTGCCGGCCGGAGCCGGACACGTCGGACGGAGACGGGGAAAGTGGCATCGGGGCGGTTGCAGAACGCGGGAAACCCGGAATTCTACCCGGCGCTGGTCACGTTATCATGCCGTCTGCCCGCGCGGCGGGCCGTGCCGGAACGAAGTCATGAAAATCACCTTTCTCTACAATGCGCAGCTGCACCAGGTTCCCCACTCGCTGCCGATCGCGCTGGAGCTGGCCGCGCACTATCCGGAATTTGAAATCGACATCGCAGGGGCCAGTGCGCGTCATTTGCAATTCGCCCGCGCGCTGGCCGCGCGCTATGGTCTCGACGCACCCGTGCGTTATATCCGCCTGCGCCAGCCTTGGCCGGTACGGGCGCGGGCGCTGTTGAGCGGCGAGCTGGCGCCGAACAAGAAACTCGTCCTGCGGGCAAACCGGCCCTATCTGGCCAGCCGCGACGCGCTGGTGACGCCGGAGCGCACCTCGCTGTTTCTCAAGCGTCTGGGCGCCCTGCCGCACACACGGATAATCTACACTGGCCATGGCGCGGGGGATCGCGCCATGGCGGTCGCGCCCGAAATCGCCGAATTCGACTTCGTCCTCAATCCGGGCAGCAAGATGGCGCGGCGCCGGCTGGAACACGGGCTGATCCGGCCGCGCGCCTATGCTAACGGCGTTTACGCCAAATTCGACTGGGCACATCGGGCCGGCGCCGCCGCGCCCCTGTTCGCCAACGGCCGGCCGACCGTGCTCTACAACCCGCATTTCGATCCGGACCTGTCGTCGTGGCCCGCCATGGGCTGGCGCGTGCTCGAACATTTCGCCGCCAGCGAGCGCTACAACCTCGTCTTCGCGCCGCACGTGCGACTGTTTGAACCGCCTCGCCCGAAGAAATACCGGCCTTTCCGCGCGTTCCTGGAACTGCCGCACCTGCGCATCGACCTCGGCCGCGAGAGCAGCATCGACATGAGCTATACCCTCGCCGCCGATTTATATATGGGCGACGTTAGCAGCCAGATCGCCGAATTCCTGGTGCGGCCGCGCCCCGCGCTGTTTCTCGATCCGCGCCGCATCGCCTGGCAGGACAACCCGAACTACCGCTGCTGGACGCTGGGTCCGGTGCTTCAGGACATTGACCGTCTCGACGCCGCGCTCGACGATGCCTTTGCCGGCCACGCCGCATACCGGCCGCTGCAGGAAGCGTATTTCGCGGAAAGCTTCGATGGTGCCGGATGCGCCCCGTCAGCGCGGCTGGGCGCCGACGCCATCGCCCGTTTTCTGCGCGGTGAACGGGTCGATGCCTGAAGGTGTTCAGCGCAGCACGCCGAGCCTGCGCAGGCGACGGTAGACGAAGGGGGCGGCCAGCAGGGGATGGCGCCGCTGCCAGGCACTGAGTTCGAGCCGGACGCCGCTGTGACGTTCGACCTTCCAGGCCGCGTAGTCGGCGGCGTGCTCGAAGGTGAAAATGGCCTTGAGCAGACGCAGCAGATTGAAAAGTTTACCCAGGC
>CAZOVQ010000007.1:0-22276 GCA_964583195.1 uncultured Thiobacillus sp. | reverse complement strand
GCGCTGCCGGAAGAAATCGCCTCGCACGACATCATCATCACCTCCACCGCGAGCCAGCTGCCGATACTGGGCAAGGGGATGCTGGAACGCGCCGTCAAGCAGCGCCGCCACCGCCCCATCTTCATCGTCGATCTCGCCGTGCCGCGCGACGTCGAGGCCGAGGTCGCCGACATGGACGACGTCTTTCTTTACACCGTGGACGACCTCGGCCAGGTGGTGCAGGAAGGCATGGACAACCGCGCGGCACAGGTAGCGCAGGCCGAGGCCATCATCGAAACCAGCGTCGAGCAGTTTGTGCACTGGATGGAGGGGCGCGAACTGGTTCCCCTGATCCGCCATCTGCGAGACGCCGCCGAACGCCACCGCCGCCACGAAATCGACCGGGCGCAAAAAGCGCTGGCGCGCGGCGACGATCCGCACGCCGTGCTCGACGCCCTGTCGCAAACGCTCACCAACAAGCTGCTGCACGCGCCCACGCATGCGCTCAATCACGCCTCGCGCGAGGAGCGCGAGCACTTCGTGCGCCTGATCGGTCAGCTCTACGGGCTGCCGAAGGAATGAAAGCCACGCTGGCCGAAAAGCTCGCTCGCGCCGACGAGCGGCTGGTCGAACTCGACGCCCTGCTCGCGCAACCCGAAATCGCCGGTGACATGGATGGCTTTCGCAGGCTGGCACGCGAACGTGCCGAAATCGAGCCGGCGGTGGCGCTTTATCGCCAATATCTACGGGTCGAATCGGACCGCAGGGCCGCTCTGGAAATGCGCGCCGACCCGGACATGCGCGAGCTGGCCGAAAGCGAACTCGCCGACGCCGACAGCCGTATCGCGCGACTCGAAACCGAACTGCAGACCGCACTGCTGCCCCGCGATCCGAACGACGAACGCAATCTCTTCCTGGAAATCCGCGCCGGCACCGGCGGCGACGAATCGGCGCTCTTCGCCGGCGACCTTTTGCGCATGTACGTGCGTTACGCCGAACGCTGCGGCTGGAAAGTCGAAATCGTCTCGGAAACGCCCGGCGAAGCCGGCGGTTACAAGGAAGCCATCGTCCGCATCGTCGGCCAGGGCGCCTATTCGCGCCTGAAGTTCGAATCGGGCGGACACCGCGTGCAGCGCGTGCCGGCCACCGAATCTCAGGGCCGCATCCACACCTCGGCATGCACCGTCGCAGTGATGCCGGAAGCCGACGAAGTGGGCGAGATCGATCTCAACCCTGCGTATCTCAGGATCGACACCTTTCGTGCCTCGGGCGCCGGTGGCCAGCACATCAACAAGACCGATTCCGCGGTTCGCATCACCCACCTGCCGACCGGACTCGTCGTCGAGTGCCAGGACGACCGCTCGCAGCACCGCAACCGCGCCCAGGCGATGAGCGTGCTGGCCGCCCGCCTCAAGGACCGCGAAATCAGGGCTCGACAGGCGGCCGAGGCGAGCACGCGCAAGAGCCTCGTCGGCAGCGGCGACCGCTCCGACCGCATCCGCACCTACAACTTTCCGCAAGGACGCATCACCGATCACCGCATCCCACTCACGCTCCACAAGATCGACGCGATGATGGACGGCGATCTCGCCGAACTACTCGATGCTCTCGCCGCCGAGCATCAGGCCGGGCAACTCGCCGCTCTGGCGGACGAGCCGTAAACGATGCGCGACGATGCCGTCACCGTCGCAGCCCTGCTCGACGCCGCCGCGGCGCGCCTCGGCGACACGCTCGGCCTGGCAAGGCGCGAAGCGCGGCTGGAAGCCCGCGCATTGGCCGCATTCGCCTGGAAAGTGCCGCCGGCCTGGACACTCGCGCACGACACCGACCTGCCCGACCCATCACGGCGCGCGGCGTTCACCGCCCTGCTCGCGGCCAGACTGGCGGGCAGGCCGCTTGCCTATCTGACCGGCCAGCGCGAATTCTACGGGCGCGATTTCATGGTCACGCCGGACGTACTGATTCCACGCCCCGACACCGAATTGCTGATCGACCTGGCACTGGCGCGCCTGCCGGCGAACACCACCGGCCACGTGCTCGATCTCGGCACCGGCTCCGGCTGCCTCGCCATCACCCTGGCCTGCGAACGGCCGGCCGCACGCGTGACCGCGGTAGACCGTTCGCCCGCCGCGCTCGCCGTTGCACGAGGCAATGCCGGACGCTGCGGCGCGAATGTCGAATTCCTGGAAAGTGACTGGTTCACGGGACTTGCGGGGCGGCGCTTCGATCTCGTCGTTGCCAACCCGCCCTATATCGCCGCCGCCGACCCTCATCTCGCGCACGGAGACGTGCGCCATGAACCGCTCGCCGCGCTCGTTTCCGGGCCAGACGGTCTCGACGATCTCACGCAACTGATCCAGGCCGCGGCACGGCACCTCGAACCCGGCGGCAGCTTGCTGCTGGAGCATGGCTGGAACCAGGCCGTGGCGGTGCGCGCCCGCCTGACCGCAACAGGATACGGCGGCGTCAAAAGCTGGAACGATCTGGCCGGCATTGCCCGCGTGAGCGGCGGCCATATGTCGAAATAATTTACACATTCTTGCGCCGCAACACGCGAGGCACACGAGCAGGCACGGCAGGCCGCGATTTCCGGACAATTCGCGGCTACTGGTGCGAATCTTGCTGGTTTTACGGCACAATCCATCAAAACCGCAGATCGAGGATGCCATGTCTGACCGCTCCCCCGAAAATAAGGCCCCAGAAAATCAGGACGTTCCGGCCGAAACCCACGCCAGACCCGATGTCGATACCGGCCGCCGCAAGCTCGCCGGCAGCGCGCTGGGCGTAGCCGCCGTCTTCACCTTGCCCAGCCGGCCGGTCTGGGCCAGCCAGTGCACCATCTCCGGCATGATGTCGGGCAATCTTTCCGCGCCCCAGGGGCCGGCCTGCGAAGGCTGCACGCCGGGCTACTGGAAGGTGGACGTCCATCTCGATTCCTGGGGGCCGACAGGTTTCAGAACCACGGACAATTTCAATACCGTGTTCGGCGTCACCCAGTACGTCAAGCCTAACGGCAGCAAATACACCCTGCTCGAAGTCATGCGCGACCTGGAAGGTAGTGGCGATCCCGTATCGCCCAACCTCGGCTTCCACGCCGTGGCCGCCCTCCTGAACGCCGCCCATCCCGGCGTCAACTTCGGCTACACCGCAGGCGAGATCATCAATCTGTTCCGCACCAATTTCCTCAGCAAGCCGGCCGAGCTCAAGGATTCATTCGATATACTCAACAATCGCGGCTGCCCGCTCAACTGATGCAATGTCCGCAGCCGCACCATCGGGTCGCCTGCTGAAATGCTGGGGCGACGAAGCGGTCATCTACGATACCGCCTCGGGCGACACGCATTACCTCAAGCCCCTGACGCTCGCCCTGTATCAGGCCTGCCGCGAGCATCCGGGGGACACCGCCGACATGATCGCCGCGCGGCTGGCGCAAAGGCTCGGCATCGCCGATACCCCGCATTTCCGGGAACTGGCCGCAGACATCCTCGCCGACCTGCGAAAAATCGGTCTGCTGGAGCCCGCATGAAACTCCTGCAGCTTTCGGGCGCAGACCTGCGTCGACAACTCGCCGGTCCCGGCCTCTGGATGCGAACCGGGCCGTTTTCCCTGCATCTGCGTTCCGGCATGGCAGACGTCGCGGCAAGCCTTGCCCAGTTGTACGGGCAGTTCGAGGTACGCAACCCGCACGAAGCCTTCGCCGATTTTCACGTCTCGATCGAAACCGCCTCCGGCCTGCGTCGCTGGATACGTCCGCAGGTACGCTTCACCTTCGATGGCGTGGAACCCTTCAAGCCGCTGCCGCGCGGCCAGGCTTTCCCTATGCTCGAATGGGGCCTCAACTGGTGTGTCTCCACGCAGGCGCACCAGTTTCTCATCATCCACGCCGCGGTCATCGAAAAAAACGGCCGCGCTGCCATTCTGCCCGCCCCCCCGGGCTCGGGCAAAAGCACGCTCGCCGCGGGTCTGGTTCTGTCCGGCTGGCGCCTGCTGTCCGACGAACTGGCGTTGATCGACCGCAAAACCGGTCTGCTCCAGCCATTGCCACGACCGGTGAGCCTGAAGAACCGCTCCATCGAAGTGATCCGGCAATTCGACAGCGAAGCCAGCGTCACCCGGCCGGTTCACGACACGCTCAAAGGCACGGTCGCTCACATGCGTCCGCCGCGCGACAGCGTTCTGCGCCAGCATGAACCCGCGCGCCCGGCGTGGATCATCTTTCCGAAATGGGAAGCCGGCGCCGCCACCCGCCTGTCGCCGCGTTCGCAGGCGCAGACCTTCATGTTCCTCGCACAGAACGCGTTCAACTACAGCCATCTCGGCAACGACGGTTTCCGTGCCGGCACGACACTGGTCGATCAGTGCGCATGCTTCGATTTCCGCTACAGCGAGCTTGTCGACGCAGTCGACGCATTCGACCAGCTCGCCGCGGAGCCCGTCGCCTCGTGAGCCGCGACCTGCTCGTCCGCACCTTGCGCGCGCCCGAAGCGATCGCGCGTTTTTCCATGACGGAATGGGACACCCTGGTCCGCCAGGCGCGCGCAGCCGGCCTCCTGGCGCGTCTGGCGCATCGCTTCCACCTGCACGCGCTGGACGAGGCGGTGCCCGCACCCGTCCGCTGGCATTTCCTCGCCGCCGCAACGCTGGCGCACAAACAACGCACGGCGGTGCACTGGGAACTGCGCCAGATCCACGCCGCACTGGCCGATCTCGACACACCGGTGATCACGCTCAAGGGCGCGGCCTACGTCGCATGCGCCTCGCCCGCCGCCGACGGCCGGCTGTTCAACGACATCGATATCCTCGTCCCGCGCGAACGTCTTCGGGACGTGGAAGACGCCCTCATCCTGGGGGGCTGGCACGCCGGCCCGCTGTCCGATTACGACAAACGCTATTACCGTCGGTGGATGCATGAAATTCCACCCATGCGGCATATCCAGCGCGAGACCGTCGTCGACGTGCATCACGCCATCCTGCCCGATACCGCGCGCTATCATCCCGATCCCGCCCGCCTGCTGAGTTACGCCCTGCCCGTCGCCGACCTGCCGGGCCTCAGCGTGCTGTCACCGGAAGACCGCATCCTGCATTCAGCCACGCACCTCTTCCACGACGGCGAGCTGCCGCATGGCCTGCGCGACCTGACCGACCTCGACCTGCTGCTGCGCGAGGCCGCGGCCAGCGCCGGTTTCTGGACGCGTCTCGTCGCCCGCGCCGAGGAACTGCAGTTGTGCCGTTCCCTGTTCTACGCTCTGCGCTACGCCGAGCACCTGCTCGGCACGCCCGTCCCTGCCGCCACAACCGCCGCGCTCGCCGACGCCTCGCCCGGAAAGGCGGTGCGGACTGCGATGGACGCCGTGTTCACGCGGGCGCTGCTGCCCGATCATGCCAGTTGCGACGACGCCCTCACCGCAGCCGCCCGGTTCACGGCCTACGTTCGGGCGCACTGGCTGCGCATGCCGGCGCACCTTCTGATCCCGCACCTGATGCACAAGGCATTCGTCAGGCCGCGAGCGGACAACCGCATGGCCGGCGCGGCTTGACGCACACCGCACCGGGCGTATAATTCCCGAGTATTCCAGTCAGGTATTAGGAGCCGCCGCCATGACCCCGCTCGACCGTATCCGCGAACAAGTCACGAACAACACGATCGTTCTTTACATGAAAGGCACGCCGCAGTTTCCACAATGCGGGTTTTCCTCGCGCGCCGCGCAAGTGCTGCAGGCCTGCGGGGTAAAGGATTTTCTGGCGGTAAACGTGCTGGCCGACCCGGAAATTTTCGAGAACCTGAAGCACTACGCCAACTGGCCGACCTTCCCCCAGCTTTACGTCAAGGGCGAGCTGATCGGCGGCTCCGACATCATGATCGAGATGTATCAGAAGGGTGAAATCCAAAAGCTGCTCGAAGAAGCGCAAGCCGCCTGAGCGCTGCCCCGCCCTCCACAAAAAGCCGACCTGCGTCGGCTTTTTTTGCGCTATGCCTGCTCAGGCGCCGTGCTCAGGTGCCGGGTGGCGCGGGTTCATCCGCATCCATGCCCAGCTCGTGTATTTTCCTCGTCAGCGTGTTGCGCCCCCAGCCAAGCAGATGCGCGGCCTCGATGCGACGTCCGCCGGTGTGGCGCAAGGCGACCTCGATCAACGTTTTTTCATAGGCCTGCGTCAACTCGTCGAGGATGGCCGCCTCGCCGCGCGCGAGCCGCGCGCCCGCCTCGGCGGCAAGGCCGGCCAGCCAGTCTCCACCGCTGCCCGTATCCTTTGTCCCCAGCATCAGGTCAGCCGGCAGGTCGCCCACTTCGACCACCTGCCCCGGCGCCATCACCGTCAGGTAGTGGCTGACGTTCTCGAGCTGACGCACATTGCCGCTCCAGGGCAGCCCCACCAACGTCTTCATCGCGGCGTCCGACACCCCCTTGGCTTCCATGCCCAGCTCGCGCGCGCTTTTCTGCATGAAATGCCGCACCAGCAGCGGAATGTCCTCGCGCCGCTCACGCAGGGCGGGCAGACGCAGGCGGATGACGTTCAGGCGGTGGAACAGGTCTTCGCGGAACAGGTTTTCACGCACCCGCACTTCCAGATCCTGATGGGTGGCGGCAATCACGCGCACGTTCACCTTGATCGGCGTATGGCCGCCCACGCGGTAGAACTGGCCGTCTGCCAGCACGCGCAACAGGCGGGTCTGGAGTTCGGCCGGCATGTCGCCGATTTCATCGAGAAACAGCGTACCGCCGTCTGCCTGTTCGAAGCGGCCACGCCGTTGCGCCGCCGCACCGGTGAATGCGCCGCGCTCGTGGCCGAAGAGTTCGGATTCGAGCAGATCCTTGGGGATCGCCGCGGTGTTCAGCGCGATGAAGGGGCCGGCGGCGCGCGGGCTATGGCGATGCAGGGCACGCGCCACCAGTTCCTTGCCGCTGCCAGATTCGCCGGTGATGAGCACAGTGGCGTGCGATTGCGCGAGGCGGCCGATGGCACGAAAAACCTCCTGCATGGCGGGAGCCTGGCCGAGTATTTCCTGCACCGGTACTTCGTCCGCTGCCGGCACATCGCGGCTCGCGTTTTCGGAGAGCGCGCGCCGCACCAGATCCAGCGCCTGATCGACATCGAAAGGCTTGGGCAGATATTCGAAAGCACCGCCCTGGAAGGCAGCGACCGCGCTGTCGAGATCCGAATACGCCGTCATGATGATGACGGGCACGCTGGGCAGGCGTTCTTTCAGCGCTTGCAGCAACTCCAGTCCCGACACGCCGGGCATGCGGATGTCCGACAATACCGCCGCAGGCGTGCTGCGCTCCAGTTCGCGCAGGGCATCACTGGCCGAGGCGAAGGTCATGCACGGAATATCCTCGCGCAGCAGCGCTTTTTCCAGTACCCAGCGGATGGAGCGGTCATCGTCGATGATCCAGACTACGGTCGATTTAGCCATATCGATTCAGGAAGGCAGGGGAAGGAAAATTGAAAACACGGTACGGCCGGGCTCGCTTTCGCAATCGATGGTGCCGTGATTCTGTGCCACCAGCGTCTGCGACACGGCCAGCCCCAGCCCGCTGCCGCCTTCGCGCCCGGACACCAGCGGATAGAAGATCTGCTCGCGGATGTCCTCCGGTATGCCCGGACCGTTGTCGACGATCTCGACGCGCAATCCCAGTTTGTGACGGCGACTTTCCAGCGTGATCTGGCGCGCCACGCGGGTACGGAAAACGATTCGACCCTGGCCGTGCATGGCCTGGACCGCGTTGCGGGCGATGTTGAGCGTGGCCTGGATCAGTTGCTCGGCGTCGGCGCGAATTTCCGGCAGGCTGACGTCGTAGTCGCGGCGCAGTGACACGCTGGGCGTCTCGGCCAGGATCAGGCTACGCACGCGCTCCAACACTTCGTGAATATTGACTGCACCGAAACGGGGCGTGCGATGCGGCGTCAGCAGCCGTTCCATCAGCGATTGCAGGCGATCGGATTCCTTGATGATGACCTGGGTGTACTCGCGCAGGCTCTCGCGCGGCAGTTCATGCTCCAGCAACTGCGCCGCCCCCCTGATGCCGCCCAGCGGATTCTTGATTTCGTGCGCGAGGTTGCGCAGCAGTTCGCGGTTGGCTTCCTGCTGCAGGCGCGCCTGTTCCAGGCGTGCGATCCGCAGTTGCGGATCGACCGCACGCATCTCGACCAGTATGCCTTGCGTCGGGCGTTCGAGCGGCGAAAGATTGCAGCCGACGCGGATCGGCGGGTGGCCGTTCACCACCACGTCGATCTCGTACTCGATTACCGTTTCCAGTTCGTGTCTCGTGGTCTGTATCGCCGCCAGAAACTCGGGGCTGCGCGCAAAGATGTGCTCGGCGGTATCGCCCAACAAGACCGCCGCCGATACGCCCAGCAGCGTCTCGATTGCCGGGTTGACGTAACGTATCGAATTTCCGGCATCGAGCACGAAGGCGCCGGTAGACAGGCAGTCCATGCCGGAAAACATGCTGTGGAAATAGGACATGGCACTCATGCGCTCATCGAAGCACTGATTGTGCCAGTGCCCAGGGGTCTGGATTTCTTTCCGCGCGGATTTCCGCCGGCGGCATCTGCGCTGCCCGCAGGGACGCGTCGCTATTTCAGATTGTCGAGCTCGCGCTGGATGGAAGCGACGTTGCGCTCGTGCTGCTGCAACATGTCGCGTAGTCGCTTCACGCGATTGACGTAACTCGCATCGCTCGCGCGCTCGCCGGGTTGCAGACGTTCGCCCAGGATCAACTGACGGCGTGCTTCGTCGGCGTTTTTGCGTTCGTCCTCAATCTCGTCGCGCAGAACCTGGCGGCGTATGTCGTCGCGACGTTTCTGGGTCGCAGCGTCGATACGCGGAAAATTCCCGGGGCCGGGGGTGAACGAGGCGCGACGGGACGGCCCTGTGCCGGATACCGGCGGCGTCGGCGCCCCTGGCAGGTCGATGCGCTTCGCGCCCTTGCGATAAACGTCCGTGAAGGTCACCTGACCGTTTTCATCGACGTACTTGTAGATTTCCGCCTGCACGGGCGCAGCGGAGAAGACAAGGGCCAGCAAGATGGGAAGGCGGGCGATGTGCATGAGAGTCCGAGTGTAGCCTACGCCCGGGTTTACGGCCAAAACGCGGCCGACTTGACCGCGACACCCACGGAAAAGGGCGGCCGCAGCCGCCCTTTTCACCATGCAGACAGGGATTACAGCGAGTAGTACATCGCGAACTCGACCGGGTGGGTCGTCATGCGGAACTTGGTGACTTCCTGCATTTTGAGTTCTATGTAGGCGTCTATCATGTCGTTGGTGAATACGCCGCCGCGGGTCAGGAATTCTCGATCCTTATCGAGTGCTTCCAGCGCCATTTCCAGGCTGTGGCAGACCTTCGGAATCTTCGCGTCCTCTTCCGGCGGCAGGTCGTACAAGTCCTTGTCGGCGGGGTCGCCGGGATGGATCTTGTTCTGGATGCCGTCCAGACCCGCCATCATCAGCGCGGCGAAGCACAGGTAGGGGTTGGCCATGGGATCCGGAAAACGGGTCTCGATACGGCGGGCCTTTTCGCTGGCGGCAATCGGAATGCGGATCGAGGCCGAACGGTTGCGCGCCGAATAGGCCAGCATCACCGGCGCTTCAAAGCCGGGGACCAGACGCTTGTACGAGTTGGTCGAGGGATTGGTGATCGCGTTCAGCGCACGGGCATGCTTGATGATGCCGCCGATGTAGTACAGACACATTTCCGACAGGCCGGCATAACCGTTGCCGGCGAACAGGTTTTTGCCGTCCTTCCACAGAGACTGGTGGACGTGCATGCCGGAGCCGTTGTCGCCGACGATGGGTTTGGGCATGAAGGTCGCGGTCTTGCCGTAGGCGTGGGCGACGTTCTGCACGATGTACTTCAGCGTCTGGGTCCAGTCGGCGCGCTTGGTGAGCGTCGAAAACACGGTACCGATTTCGCACTGGCCGGCGGTCGCAACTTCATGGTGGAACACTTCGACCGGAATTCCGGCTTCTTCCAGCGCGAGCACCATCGCGGCACGGATGTCCTGCAGCGAATCGACCGGCGGAACCGGGAAATAGCCGCCCTTGATGCCGGGACGGTGGCCGGTGTTGCCGTTCTCGAACTTCTCGGCGGACGACCACGCGGCTTCTTCCGAATTGATCTGCACGCCGCAGCCCGACATGTTGTCGTGCCAGGTGATCGAATCGAAGATGAAGAACTCGGGCTCGGGGCCGAAGTAGGCGGTGTCGGCGATGCCGGTGGACTTGAGGTAAGCCTCGGCGCGCTTGGCAACCGAGCGCGGATCGCGCTCGTAGCCCTTGCCGTCGGACGGTTCGATCACGTCACAGGTCAGCACCAGCGTGGCTTCGTCGAAGAAAGGATCCATGTAGGCCGAATCCGGATCGGCCTTCAGGAGCATGTCGGAGGCCTGGATGCCCTTCCAGCCGGCGATCGAGGAACCGTCGAAGGGGTGGCCGTTCTCGAACCATTCCTCATCCACGATGCGTGCCGGGATCGACACATGCTGTTCCTTGCCACGGGTATCGGTAAAGCGCAGGTCAACGAACTTGACTTCGTTGTCCTGGATGGTTTTCATCACATCGGCCACGGCCATGCTGAATCTCCTCAAGACTGAATGAATGGGTTGAACGACGACGTTGCCGGCCGCGCGGTCGCGCCACCCTCAACGTGATTATTGAAGTGGGCAAGCAGCAACCATGCCAAATCTGGTAACAGATCGCAGGCCATTGTGCCACACGGGACGGGGAAGCGGATAGGCTCCCGCCTTTGTCTTGCATGCACTATTCCGGTGCGATTACGAGATTTGTCGCGCATTAATGGTGCGCACGTTGCCCCCCGTGCAGGCACGCATATACTGCAATCGAACGATCTTGGTGAACGCCACCCCGGATGATAAAACAGCGATTCGTCATGACCGTTCCCCCGCCTGCCCGCAAGGAATACGCCGGCAGGTACCCCGCCGCTGCGCGGCGCCCCAACCGCAGCCCGCTTGCGGGGAACCGGCAGCGACTTGCCCGCTTGCGGGCTGGGTCGATTGGTCGTTATTACCAGGGGGGTTGATCAACGCCACGTGTTGTTTCATGCTATCGACGAGGTATATAACCGTGGGACGCATCACCGAACTGCTCGACGCCGCCCATAGCCGGGGCCAGAAACTGGCACTGCCTTACGCCGGAGCCCTGACCCCGGGCTAAGCCCACGAACTGCTGCAGCGGGCGCCCGGCGCGCAGCTCATCGACGTACGTTCGCGCGCCGAGCTCGATCTCACTGGCACGATCCCCGGCGCGCTCCATGTGGAGTGGCAATCCTGGCCCGGATGGGTCGCCAACCCGCATTTTCTGACCCAACTCGGGCAGGCCGCAGACCGCGAATCCCTGCTGCTTTTCATCTGTCGCAGCGGGCACCGCTCGCACCTCGCCGCCGCCGCCGGCACATCCGCCGGACACAGCAATTGTTACAACGTCCTGGAAGGATTCGAAGGCGATCTAGACAAGGCCACGGGGCAACGCAACACGGTGAACGGCTGGAAAAGGCTCGGCCTGCCCTGGCTACAGACCTGAGCAGTCGCGCGGTTACCCCGTGAAACAACGCGCAGCATTGACTGCGCCCCCTCCCGCAAGCGGGCTGCGGTTGGGTCGTCGCGCAGCGGCGGGGCACCCATCGGCGTACTCCTTGCGGGCGGGCGGGTCGGGGTGGGTGAAACCATCATGGCGAATCGACGTTCCATCATCCGGGGCGGCGAGTCGCCATGGCGGTTAGAATCGCGTCCATGACTGATCGTTACGCCGTTTTCGGGCACCCCATCGCCCATTCCAAATCACCCTTGATCCATGCCGCCTTTGCCCGCCAGACCGGGCAGGACATGACGTATGAGGCCATCCTCGCGCCGCAGAACGGTTTCGCTAACAGTGTGGCGGCCTTCGCCGCGTCGGGCGGACACGGCGCCAACGTTACCGTGCCTTTCAAGGAAGAAGCCCATGCGCTGGCCGACCGCCTTACCGCGCGTGCGCAGCGCGCCGGCGCGGTCAACACGCTGACATTCGAACCCGGCGGCAGCCTCGGCGACAACACCGACGGCGCCGGTCTCGTCACCGATCTCCAGGACAACCTGGGCGTGCGCATCGCCGATGCACGCGTGCTGCTGCTGGGCGCCGGTGGCGCGGCACGCGGCGTCCTCGGCCCGTTGCTGGACTGCGCGCCGGCCGCGCTGCTGATCGCCAACCGCACCCCAGCCCGCGCCGAAACACTGGCCGGGCTGTTCGGCGACGGCGTCCGCGGCTGCAGCTTCGACTGTATCGAAGGCAGGTTCGATCTCGTCGTCAACGCCACCGCCGCCAGCCTTGCTGGCGAACTGCCCCCGCTGCCGCACGCTCTCTTCGCACCCGGCGCACTCGCCTACGACATGATGTACGGCCGCGACACGCCCTTCCTCGCTTTCGCCCGCGCGCGGGGCGCCGCCACCGCCGACGGCCTGGGCATGCTGGTCGAACAGGCGGCCGAGGCTTTCTTCGTCTGGCGCGGCGTGCGGCCCGAGACTGCGCCCGTCATCGCCGCCCTGCGCGCTGCCCCATGAAACGTCTGCTGCACCGGCTCGGCCAGGCTGTCGGCGTACTGGTCGCACTCGCGCTGCTCTATCAGCTGTGGCTCTTCGCCCATGTTCTCTGGTGGATTGACCACCCTCCCGCCTCGACCGCCTTCATGGCCGCCGGGCTCGCGCGCCAGCAGGAAAAAAACCCCGACGCCGAGCTGCGCCATCGATGGGTGCCTTACGAGCGGATATCGATCCACCTGAAACGCGC
Source organism: uncultured Thiobacillus sp. (assembly GCA_964583195.1). Lineage (GTDB taxonomy): Bacteria > Pseudomonadota > Gammaproteobacteria > Burkholderiales > Thiobacillaceae > Thiobacillus. The sequence continues at coordinate 9,517 of CAZOVQ010000007.1, read as the reverse complement.
CATCGTCGCCGCCGAAGACGCGAAATTCCTTGATCACGAAGGCTTCGACATCGAGGGCATCGAGCTTGCCGTGAAAAAGAACCTGCGCAAGAGGCGCCTCGTCGCCGGCGGCTCGACCATCAGCCAGCAGCTCGCCAAGAACCTGTTTCTCTCGGGCGAACGCAGTCTTATCCGCAAGGCGCAGGAGGCGGTCATTACCCTGATGATCGAAGCCACCTGGCGCAAGCGCCGCATTCTGGAGGTGTATCTCAATGTCATCGAATGGGGCAACGGCATTTATGGCGCCGAGGCCGCCGCCCGCCGCTACTACGGAACGTCAGCCGCCGGGCTCAGTCGCGATCAGGCGGCGCATCTGGCGGCGATGGTGCCCAACCCCCGCTGGTACGAAAACCATCGCAGTTCGCGCGCCTATGCCCGGCGCGTCGCATTCGTCAAACGCCACATGATCCACGCACGCGTGCCGCGCTGAGTCCGGCAGCCCGCCGGACTCAGCCGTCCTTGCTCTGGCGCGCGACCAGCGCCTTGCGCCGCTCGAAGTAGCGCAGGGCATGATAGGTGCCGAAGCCGATCAGGAACATGGCCGACACGAAGGCCCCATAGGAAACCGGCCAGGGAATGCCGGCCGTCATCATCGAGAATTCAGACATGCCGCCGATGCCGGCGATGATGTTGATCGGCACAAAAACCACCGAAATCGCGGTCAGCTTGGATACCCGCTTGTTCTGGTTGATGTTGATGAAGCCAACGGTCGCATCCATCAGAAAGTTGATCTTGTTGAAAAGGAAGGATGTGTGGCCATCGAGCGACTCGATGTCGCGCAGGATCTGCCGCACGTCTTCGTGCTGTTCGCCCGACAGCAGCCGGCCGCGCATCAGGAAGGAAAGCGCCCGACGCGTATCGAGCACATTGCGGCGGATGCGGCCGTTCAGGTCTTCGCCCTTGGCGATTTCCGCGAGGATTTCCGCCGCCACGTCATCGCTGACCTGCGGCGACAGCACCTGACGGCCGACGCGTTCGAACCCGGCGTAAATGTCTTCGAGCGCGTCGGCCGAATATTCGACATCGGCGCCGTAGAGGTCGAGCAGCACGTCCTTGCCGTCTGACACGTAGCCCGGCTGGGTGCGCGCGCGCAGCCGTTGCAGGCGAAACACCGGCAGTTCCTCGTTGCGTACCGAGAACAGGATGTTGCGGTGCAGGATGAACGCAACCGCGACGTTGCGCGACTCGCCCTGCTTGTCGAGCAGAAAATCCGAACTCAGATGCACCGAATCGTTGTCGTCGATGTAGAAACGCGCGCTTTCCTCGATGTCGGTCACGTCCTCGGGGTCGGGCAGGTAAAGCTGGAAATACTCGCCCACCCAGGCGCGCACACTGGCAGTGGGCGCCACGAGATCGACCCACATCGGGTTGACGCTGGCCAGATCCGCGCGGCTGTCGATGCGCACCTGGCTCAGACGTCCGTTGCGCAGCTCGAACGCGGAGAGCATGTTGCGCGCGCTGGACAGGGGCCGCGATTCGACCAGTTCGGTGCGCACGTCGTCCGCGACCAGTTCGAGCACCAATTCGCAGCGATTCTCCTCGACCTCCTTCCAGGCGGTGATCCGGTCTTCTTCCGGCAAGGCCTCGATGACACGTGCGATTTCGCCGGCCGACAGGCGGCGCAGCAAATTGTGCAGTTCGACCAGATGCTGGCGATGCACCAGCCCCTCGACCAGTTCGTGACGCGGCATGTCCTGCTTCTGCACCAGTGCCTCGACGCGCCGCTGGCGCGCGAGCAGGAGCTGCACCTCGCTGAGGTGCATTTCCAGAGCGTCCTGCGCGCGCGGGCGCGAATCGTGCGTATCGGCCATGACGCGGTATTCTACTTGCGCCAGCGGCAACGGACACCCCCGCCGCGCGCACCACGTTACAATCACCGTCTGGTTCCCGATCCATGCGCCACGTTTCCCGGCCCGCGCCCTCCCGTTCCTCGTGAAACCCGCTGCCCCTTCCGGCAAGGCGATCTATCGCCGCCTGCTCGGCCACGTCAAACCGCATTGGCGAATGTTCGCCCTCTCGATCCTTGCCCTGGTGGCAACCGCCGCCACCGAGCCCATGCTGCCCGCCCTGTTCAAGCCGCTGCTGGACGAAGGTTTCGTCGCCGGGAACGAAGCCTACATCCGCTGGGTGCCGCTGCTGCTGCTGGCGCTGTTCCTCGTGCGCGGTGGCACCAGCTTCGTCAGCACTTACTGCATGGCCTGGGTCGGCGGCCGCCTGGTGATGGACCTTCGCTGCGCGATGTTCGACCGCCTGATGCACCTGCCAACGCGCTACTTCGACCAGAATTCCAGCGGACAACTGATCGCACAGCTGGCTTTCAACGTTACCCAGGTCACGCAGTCGGCCACCAGCTCGCTCACCACCCTGGTACGCGACAGCGTCACCGTCCTGGGGCTGCTCGCCTATCTGCTCTGGCTGAACTGGCAATTGACCCTGATCGTGCTCGCCCTGGTGCCCTTCACGCTATGGATCGTGCGTGTGGCCAGCCGCCGTCTGCGTGGTCTTTCACGCAAGGCCCAGCAGAATATCGGCGAGCTGACCGGCGTGGTCGACGAAGCCGTGGGCGGGCATCGCATCGTCAAGCTCTACGGCGGCGCATCCTACGAGCAGGGGCGTTTTCGTCGCGCCACCAATCAGGCGCGACTGTTCGAAATGAAGCGGGTGGCCGCGAACGCCATCTACGAGCCGACGATCCAGTTCATTGCCGCAGTCGCTCTTGCCCTCATCGTCTTCGTCGCCGCCGGTCAGGCATCGGCGAACACCACCACGGTTGGCGGCTTCGTCGCGTTCTTCATGGCCATGCTGCTGCTGTTTGCGCCGCTGAAAAGGCTTGTCGCCGTCAACGATCAGTTGCAGCGTGGCCTGGCGGCAGCCGAAACCATTTTTTCCCTGCTCGATGAAGAAGTCGAGCGCGACGGCGGACGTCACGCGCCCGCACATGTCGGAGGCCGGCTGCGTTTCTGTAACGTATCCCTCGTCTACCCAGGCAAACAGACCCCGGCACTGGATCGCGTCACGCTCGACATCGCACCGGGCGAAACCGTCGCGCTGGTCGGCGCCTCGGGCTCGGGCAAAACCACGCTCGCCAACCTCGTCCCGCGTTTCTACGATCCCGACGCGGGCACGATCGAACTCGACGGGCTCGATCTGCGCGCCTATACGCTGCGCAACCTGCGCAGTCACATCGCCCTGGTGTCGCAGGATGTGGTGCTCTTCAACGACACCCTGGCGAACAACATCGCCTACGGCAGTCAGCGCGAGGCGACGCCCGACGCGATTCGTGAAGCCTGCGTCGCAGCACATGCGTGGGATTTCATCCAGGCGCTGCCCGACAAGCTCGATACGGTCATCGGCGAAAACGGCATGCGCCTGTCCGGCGGCCAGCGACAACGCATCGCGATCGCGCGCGCCCTGCTCAAGAACGCCCCGCTGCTGATCCTCGACGAAGCCACCTCGGCACTCGACAACGAATCCGAACGCCATGTCCAGGCCGCGCTCGAAACACTGATGGCAAACCGCACCACACTCGTCATCGCGCACCGGCTTTCCACCATCGAACGCGCCCACCGCATTGTCGTGCTCGAAGCCGGACGCATCGTCGAAATCGGCACGCATGCCGGACTCCTGGCCCGCTCCGGGCGCTATGCACAGCTCCACGCCTTGCAATTTTCCACGTGAACGACACCCCCACCGCCTGGGCCAAACCTTCGCGCGCTCTCGCCGCCGCCACCGGCCGCGCCATCGGCGACTGGCGCATGATCCGCGACGGCGACCGCATCCTGCTCGGCCTGTCGGGCGGCAAGGATTCGCTCGCGCTGTTGCATGCCTTGCATCATCTGCAACAGCGGGCGCCGGTGAAATTCGACCTGCTTGCGTGCACCGTCGATCCGCAGTCCGACGAATACAACCCCAGGCCGATGCTGCCGTATCTGAGCACACTCGGCGTACCGTATTTCCTCGAATCGCAGCCCATCATGCGCGATGCCCTGAGAACGCTGACAAAGGACTCGGATTCCTACTGTGCCTATGGTTCACGCATGCGGCGCGGCATTCTGTACCGCATCGCCCGCGAACAGGGCTGCAACGTCGTCGCCCTGGCGCAGCACCTCGACGACCTGGCTGAAACGCTGATGATGTCGATGTTCTTTGGCGGCAAGCTCAGAACCATGTCGCCGCACTATCTGAACGATGCCGGCGACCTGCGCATCATCCGTCCGTTTGCCTACGCACGCGAACGCCAGACGCGCGCGTTCGCCATCGAAGCCAAGCTGCCGGTCATTTCCGACAACTGTCCCTGCTGCTTCGCCAAGCCGCAGCAGCGCCAAGCCATGAAGCAGATGCTGGCCGAGCAGGAGAAACTGCATCCGCGTCTTTTCAACAGCCTGTTGACAGCGATACGGCCGCTGATGGGCGAACCGCCCGGATGATTTTCGGCCACCGGCGCTTACCGTACAATCAAGCCCTTGTTTTAACTGGAATTTCCACAAGGCAAACAAGGTCATGACGGCTTCCTTCCTCCCCCCCAAACGCATCCTCATGGGCCCTGGCCCGTCCGACGTGCCCGCGCGCGTGCTCGACGCGATGGCGCGCCCGACCATCGGCCATCTCGACCCGGCTTTCGTCAGCTTGATGGAAGAGATCAAGGCCATGCTGCGCATGGCGTTCCAGACCGGGAACGCGCTCACTTTCCCGGTCTCCGCGCCCGGTTCGGCGGGGATGGAAATGTGTTTCGTGAACCTGGTCGAGCCTGGCGACAAGGTCATCGTCTGCCGGAATGGCGTGTTCGGCGGGCGCATGCTGGAAAACGTCAAACGTAGTGGCGGCGTGCCGGTAACGGTCGACGATGCATGGGGCGCGCCGGTGTCCCCCGAAAAAGTGCGCGCGGCGTTCGCGGCGAATCCGGACGCGAAGCTGCTGACCTTCGTCCACGCCGAAACCTCGACCGGTGCGCAGTCCGACGCCGAAGCGCTGGCGAAGATCGCGCAGGAATACGGCGCGCTCACCATCATGGACTGCGTGACCAGCCTCGGCGGCACACCGATTCATCTCGACGCGTGGGGCATCGACGCCGCGTATTCCGGCAGCCAGAAGTGCCTGTCGTGCACGCCCGGCCTGTCGCCGGTGTCGTTCTCGCAAAAGGCCATCGATCGCATCCAGGCACGCAAGACCGCCGTGCAAAGCTGGTTCCTCGACTTGAATCTCGTGCTCGGCTACTGGCAATCCGCCGGCCGCCGTACCTATCATCACACCGCGCCGATCAACCCCATGTATGGGCTGCACGAAGCGCTGCTGATCCTCGAAGAAGAAGGCCTGGAAAACGCCTGGGCACGGCACCGTGCGATGCACGAACAACTCAGGACCGGACTGGAAGCGCTGGGTCTGAACTACGTCGTCGAGGAATCGGCCCGCCTGCCGCAGTTGAACAGCGTCTACGTTCCGCAAGGCGTGGACGAGGCCGCGGTACGCGCCCGTTTGCTCGCCGAATTCAACCTCGAAATCGGCGCAGGCCTGGGCGACATGGCTGGGAAAATCTGGCGCATCGGCCTCATGGGCCACTCGGCCCGACAGGGAAACGTCGATCACTGCCTCGGCGCCCTGCGCGCCTGCCTGTGAAGCCGACGAAAACGCCTGCGCCGGCGCTATCGTGCCGCTACTCCGGGGCGCCGGATTCGCCGGCGCGCTGCCGCGGCCGGAGTGCACGCGTCATCGGGCATTTGCTGTCCTGGTCAGCACAGCGGCGAAAAACCCGTCCGTGCCGTGCGCGACCGGAGAAAGTTTCAGCAAGGGACCGGTATCAAGATCGATTCTGTTCTGCGCCAGCACTTCGTTCGCCGGCAGCAGCGTATAACCGCCCTCGGCGAGCAGTCTGTCGACGACGGCCTCGTTTTCTTCCGGCAACAGGCTGCACGTGGCGTACACCAGGCGGCCGCCGGGCTTGGGCAGACGAGCGGCGGCGTGCAGAATCGCCGTCTGTTTGCCCGACAGCTCGGCCACGCTTTCGGGCGACTGGCGAAATTTGAGATCGGGATTGCGACGCAGCGTGCCCAACCCCGAACACGGCGCATCGACCAGCACCCGGTCGAGCTTGCCCGCCAGCCGCTTGACCCGTGCGTCGCGTTCGGAGGCAATCAACTGCGGCATCACATTGGACAATCCGGAACGCGCCAGCCGGGGTTTCAGGTTGGCGAGCCGCCTGTCCGCCACATCGAAGGCATACAGGCGGCCGGTCGATGCCATCATCGCGCCGATGGCGAGCGTCTTGCCGCCGGCGCCGGCGCAGAAATCGCACACCATCTCGCCCCGCCGGGCACCAACCAGAAGTGCCAGCAACTGGCTGCCCTCGTCCTGCACTTCGAGCGTGCCGTCGAGAAACAGAGGATGCCGGTTGAGCGCGGGATGATCCACAAAACGCAAGCCCCAGGGCGAATAAGGCGTCGCCTCTACCCGTTGGCCTTCGGCCCGCAATTGCGCGAGCACGTCGTCGCGATTCGCCTTCAGCACGCTCACCCGTACGTCTAGCGGAGCAGGCTGCTGCAAGGCGCGCCCAAGTGCCAGGATGTCGGGATCATCCAGGGTCGCACGCAGTTTTTCCACCACCCAGTCGGGGAGTTCCGCTGCGACGGGCAGCGGCAACGCGTCGGGCTTCGCGTTGCGGATATGCCGGAGCAATTCGGGTTTAACCCAGGCCTCCAGCATCGCGCCGCTCACGCCGCGCACCTTGGCAAGCCAGGCGACGATCAACGTGCGCGGATTGGCTGCCGGCACCACCACACACAGATAGCGATAACGCCGCAACACCCCAAAAACGGCTTCGGCGATGAACGCGCGGTCACGCGCGCCGAGTTTGCGGTTATCGCGGAAATAGGCCGACAACACGGCATCGGCCGGCCGCCTGAAATCGAGCACGAGGTCGAGCGCCTGGGTGGCGGCTTGCAGCAGGGCGGGGGTCAGCTCCATCGGGGTCGGCCAAGGACAGGCTGGAAATCAGGGTTCGCGGGCGCGGTCTTTCGCCGAATCGTCATAAGGGAAACGGATATGCCCGTAGCGTATGACCAGCACAGCGAACGCCAGCAGCAGCATCGATGCAGTCACCCCCAGCATTCGCCAGACGTCGAGACTTTTCATGTCGAGCACGAGGTAGCGCGCCAGCGCGACAATGGCGATATAGATCGGAAAGCGCACCGGCAACTGGCCAGACTGGAAATACACACCGACCATGGCCAGTATTTCCAGATACAGGAACAGTAACAGCAGATCGGCCAGCGTCACCGTGCCGGCCGAGATCATCACCCGCACCTCGACCACACCGGCTACCAGCGTCGCCAGGGTGATGACGATGAGGCCGACGGTTTCAAAAATTCCGAGCGCCGCGAGGGCGGCACGCGACAGTCTCATATCTTTGGCGGGATGCATGGCGAGGCGTCAGCGAGAGCAAAGACTGGCATTCTAGCCTGAGCGCTTATGCGTCAGCCACTCACGCCAGATGCCTATTGATATGGCAAGCAGCACCGGACCAAGGAAGAGGCCGATGAGGCCGAAAGCATTGATCCCGCCCAGCACGCCCAGGAGCACGAGCAGGAAAGGCACCTGCGTCGGGCCGCTGATGACGATCGGGCGAATCAGGTTGTCGACCCAGCTGACAACCAGCGCCCCCCAGAGAAACAAACCAAGCGCGGCCTGCGTCTCGCCGTGCGCCAGCAGACTCAGCGACAGCCCGATCCACACGACCGGCCCGACAAACGGGATCAGCGATGTCAGCGCAGTGATTGCGCCCCAGAGGGCTGGCGCGGCGATGCCCGCAACCCAGTAGCCCAGCCCCGCCAGCGCCCCTTGTGCCAGCGCGGTGAGCACAATGCCAAACACGACCGCGCGCACTGTCACGCCGACAGCCAGGATGTAGCCGCGCGCCGACTCACCCAGCCAGCGCGTGGCCACGCCGCGAAACTGCGACAGCACATCGTCGCCGTGGCGGTAGAGAAAAAACAAGGCGAGCACCGCGATACCGAATTTCGCGACATTGCGGCCCACGCCGCCGGCGAGCGTTTTAAGCGTCCCCGGATCGGTGAACCCCAGGGCGGCGAGCTGCGCCCGTATCCAGGCCGGATCGCCCTGCATTCCGGCGTATTGCGCAGCGATCCATTCACCGCCGGGCCAGGACTGCACTCCGGCAGGCAAGGGAGGCAGACCCTCGGCGGCAAGTCGTTTCAGGAATTCCGATGCGGCAGCGACATCGCCGACCACCGTGAACATTACCCACACCAGCGGTAATAGTAGCGTGGCTGCCACGCCCAGCGTCATCAGAAGTGCCACGAGATATTCCCGCCCAGGTAAACGGCGATCCAGCCGCTGGTGCAGCGGCCAGGTCGCATAGGCAAGGATGCCCGCCCAGGCGAGTGCTGCCAGGAAAGGCGACAGCACCACGAGCGTGGCGCCGAAAATGAGTATCAGAAAAGCGAAGGCCGCAATGCGGCGGGCAAGTGGGGAATCGATGTCGATCGGCATGACGTACCTTATCCGGCCCGTTCGCGAGCGGCCGGCGTCACCGCTGCTTGCGCGTCACCCACAGGCTGGCGAACATGAATGTCGCAATGATGAGGCCGACGACGCCGAGCGACAAGCCGACCGGAATCTTGTAGATATCCGCCGCCAGCATCTTGGCACCCACGAACACCAGCACCATCGCTAGGCCGTATTTCAACAGATGGAAACGGTCGGCCAGCCCGGCGAGCATGAAGTACATCGCACGCAGGCCCAGGATGGCGAAAATGTTCGAGGTGAACACGATGAAGGGATCGGTGGTGATGGCAAAAATCGCCGGGATCGAATCAACCGCGAAGATCAGGTCGGAAATCTCGATCATGACGAGCACGAGAAAGAGCGGCGTGAAGACACGCACGCCTTTCTCAACCACCCAGAATTTCTCGCCCCGGTAATCCTGCGTCATGCGCACATGGCACTTGATCCATTTGACCAGCCTGTTGTCGTTGAGGTCGGGTTCCACCTCCGCCACCATCAGCATCTTGACGCCGGTAAATACCAGAAAGGCCCCGAACAGATAGAGAATCCAGTGGAATTCCTGCACCAGCCATGCCCCTGCCAGAATCATGATCGCGCGCATGACGATGGCACCGATCACGCCATAGATCAGCACCCGGCGCTGGTATTCCGCCGGCACGGCGAAGTAGCTGAAGATCATCAGGAAAACGAAGATGTTGTCGACCGCCAGCGCCTTCTCGATGAGATAGCCGGTCAGGAACTCCAGCGACTTCGCCTCGGCGATTTCTGCGCCATAGCTGCCCTTGAGATGCCACCACAAGCCCAGGTTGAACAGCATGGCGAGCGCAAACCAGACAAACGACCACGCCGCCGCTTCACGGAAACTGACCTTGTGCGCCTTGTTGCCGCCGACCAGAAAAAGATCGACGGCGAGCATCACCAGGACGAAGGCGATAAACGCCGCCCACATCCAGGGTTCGCC
>CAZOVQ010000006.1:0-22984 GCA_964583195.1 uncultured Thiobacillus sp. | reverse complement strand
CCATGACGCGCGGCACCGGCCTCATGAGCCATGTGTTCGACGACTACGGCCCGGTGAAAGCCGATCTGCCCGGCCGCCACAACGGCGTGCTGGTATCTCAGGAGAACGGCGAAGCTGTTGCCTATGCATTGTGGAACCTGGAAGACCGCGGCCGCATGTTCGTCTCGCCCGGCGACAAGCTGTATGAGGGCATGATCATCGGCATCCACAGCCGCGACAACGACCTGGTGGTCAATCCGATCAAGGGCAAGAAACTCACCAACGTGCGCGCCTCGGGCACCGACGAAGCGGTGCGTCTGACCACGCCGATCAAGCTCACGCTGGAATCCGCCGTCGAATTCATCGACGACGACGAACTGGTCGAAATCACGCCCAAGTCGATCCGCATCCGCAAGCGTCACCTGCAGGAGCACGAGCGCAAGAAAGCCGCGCGCGAAGCGGCGTAATTGCCGAACCACCCGCAACGGGATCGGCAGGCTCCCGGCTCCGCCGGAAGCAGTTACACTCACGCCATGGAAACCGCCGAAGCGCAAAGACTTCTGGATACCGCCGAGTGCATCGTGCCCGCCGAAGTGGTTCAGGCGACGCTCGACCGTCTGGCCGCGGACATTGCGCTGCGCCTGGCGGGCGAGTGCCCGTTGGTGCTGCCGGTGATGGGCGGTGCGGTGGTGTTCGCCGGGCAGTTGCTGCCGCGTCTCGCGTTTCCGCTGGAATTCGATTACCTGCACGTTACCCGCTACCGAGGCGCGACGCAGGGCGGAGAAATGGAGTGGCGGGTGCTCCCGGGCCAGCGCGTCACCGGGCGTGTGGTGCTGGTGCTCGACGACATACTCGACGAAGGCGAAACGCTGGCGGCGATACGTGACAAGCTCGTCGACATGGGGGCGGCGAAGGTGCTCACGGCGGTGCTGACGGACAAGGACAACGGCCTAGCCAAACCCCTGCGGGCAGATTTCGTCGGCTTTGTCGTGCCCAACCGCTACGTCTTCGGCTGCGGCATGGACGCCTATGGCTACTGGCGCAACCTTCCCGCAATCTACGCGCTCAAGGATCACTGACCATGCTCGGCATCATCGGAGGCACGGGCCTCACCCAGCTCGCCAATCTGGAAATCACGCATCGCAAGGTGGCGCGCACGCCTTACGGCGAACCGTCGGGTGCGCTCACCTTTGGCCGCCTGTGCGGCCGCGAGGTGATTTTTCTGGCGCGTCACGGCTACGGGCATACCATTCCGCCGCATGCGGTGAATTACCGCGCCAATCTGTGGGCGCTGAAGGCACATGGCGTCGACCGCGTGATCTCGGTCGCCACCGTCGGTGGCATCCACGCCGAACTGCTGCCGGCAACCCTGGTCGTGCCCGACCAGATCATCGACTACACCCATGGACGCGAGACCAGCTTTTTCGTCGCCGCCGACAAGCCGGTGACGCATCTCGATTTCACCGAACCCTATTGCCGCGCGATGCGTGCCGCACTGCTCGCCGCGGCTGGACACGCCGGCATCCGCCTGCGCGACGGCGGCGTCTACGGTGCGGTGCAGGGGCCGCGTCTGGAGACTGCCGCCGAAATCAACCGGATGGAACGCGACGGCTGCGACATGGTCGGCATGACCGGCATGCCCGAGGCCTATCTCGCCCGCGAAATCGAACTGTGCTACGCGACGGTCGGTACGGTGGTGAATTTCGCTGCCGGGCGAGGCGCTTCCGCCGACGGCATCCAGATGGAGGAAATCCAGCCTGTACTGGGCGAGGTGATGCAGCAGGTCAGACTGCTGCTGGAACAGCTCGTCACCGACGAAGCGGGCGCCTGTCCGGCGCCGTGAAACAAGGGCTTGCCCGTCTTCTGCAGACGCAGGGGTTCGGCACGCGCCGCGGCTGCATCGCGCGCGTGCGGCGCGGCGAAATCGTGGTCAACGGCACACGGTGTGAAGACCCCGATGCGCCATTCGAGACGGACGGACTGGTTTTCACGGTGGACGGCAGTGACTGGCCCTATCGGGCGCGTGCGTACCTGGCCATGAACAAGCCAGCCGGCTACGAATGCTCGCACCGGCCGAGTCATCATCCGGGCGTGTTTTCACTTTTGCCCCCGCCGCTGCTGCAACGCGGCGTGCAGTGCATCGGCCGGCTCGATCAGGACACCACGGGCCTGCTGCTGTTTTCCGACGACGGGCCGTTCCAGCACCGCATGATCGCACCGAAAAAGCGCGTGGCGAAAATCTACCGCGCCGTCTGCGCCGAAGCCGTGACCGACGCCCAGCTGCAGGCCCTGCGCACGGGCGTATTGCTCCACGACGAAGCAGCGCTGCTGGCCGCACTGGCGTGCGAGCGCATCGCCGAAAAAGTCCTGCGGCTGACGCTTGCCGAAGGCAAATATCATCAGGTCAAGCGCATGATCGCCGCCGCCGGCAATCATGTCGCCGCGCTGCACCGCGAAGCAGTCGGCGATTACCGGCTGCCGGACGACCTGGCGCCCGGCGCCTGGCGCTGGCTGGAAAGCGGCGACCTGGCGAAGCTGGAACAGCCATGGCCATCCGGGACGTCCTGAAAATGGGTGATCCGCGCCTGCTGCGCCGGGCGCGTCCGGTGGTGGCGTTCGGCTCTCCGGAACTGGCGTGCCTGCTGGACGACATGTTCGATACGATGCGTGCCTGTCGGGGGGCGGGCCTCGCTGCGCCGCAGATCGGCGTCGATCTCCAGGTGGTGGTCTTCGAAGTCAGGGACAACCCGCGTTATCCGCATGCCGAGCCGGTGCCATGCACGGTGCTCGTCAATCCGCTGCTGACGCCGCGTTCGGACGTCATCGAGGAAGACTGGGAAGGCTGCCTTTCGGTGCCGGGAATGCGCGGCCTCGTTCCCCGCTATGCGAGCATGCGCTACCAGGGTTACGACGCCGCCGGGCAGCCTATCGACCGCAATGCCGAGGGCTTTCATGCCCGCGTCGTGCAACACGAAACCGATCATCTGCACGGCGTGCTCTACCCCATGCGCATCCGGGACATGCGCCATTTCGGTTTTAGCGAAACCCTGTTTCCCGGGCACTCGCTGGAAGACACCTGACGGAATGAGGATGACAGAAATCGTCCGACACGTTCCAGGCCCCATGCCCGTTTCCGGCTGCTCCCGACCGTTTGTCGGCAGCAGGATTCCTTCACTAAAGTTGACCTGCCCGGCGCCGCTATCCAGTAGCGTAGCTGTGGGCAAGGTACCGCGGCGTAAAGGACAAAATGAGCCCGGAATCCAACAATCTTCCAACCCGGAAAAATTCATTCGCCGCAGGCACGGTGCTGTCCGAAGCCACACGGCTCGACGAAATCGCGACCCGACTCATGGTGGTGCAGCGCGAGTGGAACGAGTGCGACCGCGCAGCAAGGCTGGCGGATGTCCTGGCGGCGAGCCGCCAGGTCTGGTACGACATCCAGACCGCCCTGGCTGAAGCCACGTTGCCGTTGCCGCCGGCGGTACAGCACAATCTCCTCATTCTTTCGGTGTATGCCGACAGCAAGATGGACGCGTGCAAGGCCGCACCCGGTGCGGAAACGCTGGGAGGCCTCATCGCCCTGACCCATTCGCTGGCGGGCAGCCTGCGCGAATGGCGGGAGGCGGCATGATGCGTCTGCCTGTCCCCCATGTCCCCATCGTCCTGGAAGGCGCCGCGACCAACGCCGGCTCGATAGCGCCTGCAGGACGCATCCGCCCGCGCGGGAAACTCGAAACGGACGAAAAGTCAAAAAAACCCGCCGACGGTGAACGGAAGAAACCGTCGCCCGCGCGCAAGGCGCCGGCAAGAGGGCGCTACGTCGACGAGTACGCCCGCGTTTCGATATAGGTATTACCCGCGCGGCCCCATGGCCATGGGGCGGAACGGCGCAGTCTATCGTTCGAACAGCGCGATCGACTCCACATGCGCCGTGTGCGGGAACATGTTGGCCACACCGGCGGCGCGCAGACGGTAGCCTTTCACATGCACCAGCACCTCGGCGTCGCGCGCCAGGGTGGCGGGGTCGCAGGAGACGTAAACGATGCGGCGCGGCCCGTCAGCTTCCGGCAGCGCCTTCACCAGATCGATTGCGCCGGAGCGCGGCGGGTCGATCAGGAGCTTGTCGAAAGCGCCCAGTGCGGCGAATTTCTCCACCGTCATCGCGAACAGGTCGCCGACCGAGAAGTGCGCATTCGGCAGATGGTTGTGCAGTGCATTTTCCCGTGCACGGGCGACGAGTTCCGCACTGCCTTCGATGCCGTGTACCTCGGCGCCGCTTTTCGCGATGGGCAGGGTGAAATTGCCCAGCCCGCAAAAAAGATCGGCGATGCGCTCGCCAGGTCGCGGGTCGAGCAGGCGCAGCGCACGGCTGACCAGCGCGCGGTTGATCGCCGTGTTGACCTGGGTGAATTCAGTGGGCCGATAAGGCATGACGAGCGCGAATTCGGGCAGGCTGTAGCTGAGTGCCGGCGCTTCGATCGGCCAGAAAGGACGTGCCGTATCGGGCCCCTTTTGCTGCTCCCAGATATGGATGCCGTGGCGCTCGGCGAACGCGCGCACCTGGGCTGAGTCATCGTCGTTCCAAGGTTCGAGCAGGCGGAACACCAGCACCGTGATGTGCTCGCCGGCGGCGACTTCGATCTGCGGAATGCGGTCCGAGTTGGACAGCCCGAGTATGAGATCGCGCAGCGGCCGGATCAGCGCCGAGACGTCGGGCGTCAGCACTTCGCAGCGCTCCATGTCGGCAATGAAGCTGGAGCGCTTTTCGTGGAAGCCGACCAGCATGCCGCCTTTTTTGTCGACGCGGCGAACCGACAGGCGCGCACGCCGGCGGTAGGCCCAGGTCGGCCCGTGCAGCGCGCGCAGGATCAGTTCGGGCACAACCTTGCCGATGCGCGCGAGGTTCTCTTCCAGTACGCGCTGCTTGGCGGCAACCTGGGCGCCGGCTTCCAGGTGCTGCATCGAGCAGCCGCCGCAGCGGCCGAAATACCGGCAGCGCGGTTCGGCGCGTTGCGCACTGGCCTTGTGGATGAGCACGGCGTTGGCCGAATTGTATTTGGCGTGCCTGCGATAGACGGCGATTTCGGCGCGTTCGCTGGCCAGCGCGCCGTCGACGAAGGTGACCTTGCCGTCGATGCGCGCGACGCCGTGTCCCTCGTGGTCGAGGGAAAGAATATCGACGACGGGATTCATGTCCAGGCGGCCAGGAATTCCTGCCAGTGCGGCCCCGGGGTCGATTCGAGCGTGTGGCGGGCGAGCGCCACTTCGTCGGCGTAGGCTGCTTCGGTGAGCGTGCCGCGCATTTTCTGAAAGCGCAGATAGACGAGCCAGGTGTTCATCACGTCGGTCTCGCAGTAGTTGCGGATGGCTGCGATTTCGCCGTTTTGCCAGGCTTCGCGCACTTTCGACCCGTCCATGCCCAGCTTGCCGGGAAAGCCGCACAGCCTGGCCATGTCGTCGAGTGGCGCGTTGGCGCGCGGCTGGTACATCGCCAGCACGTCCATCAGGTCGAGATGGCGGGTGTGATAGCGCCCCAGATAGTTGTTCCACTTGAATTCTCGGTCGTCGTCGCCCCAATCCCAGTAGCGCGCGGCAGCGACACCGTGGACGAGCGCGCGGTAGTGCAGCACCGGCAGGTCGAAGCCGCCGCCGTTCCAGGAAACGAGTTGGGGCGTGTAGCGCTCGATGCCGTCGAAGAAGCGCTGTATCAGTTCCGCTTCGCCGCTGTCGGTCTCGCCCAGCGACCAGACCTTGAGCTGGTCGCCGCTTCGAAGCACGCACGAGATGGCGACGATGCGATGCAGGTGGAGCGGCATGAAATCGCTGCCGGTCTTCTGGCGGCGGGCGAGCAGGGCCATCTCGGCGAGTTCTGCCTGCGGCAGGCAGGTTTCGTCGATGCCGTTGACGGCGGCGAATCCGCCAAGGTCGGGGATGGTTTCAATGTCGAAAACCAGGGTGGGATGCATGGGCGGGCGGCTGGGCAAAGCTGCCATTCTACGCCGTCAATGCAGGGCGGCGTCGAGTGTCGACGCTGCGATCAGGGCGTCCAGGTAGGCGATGGAAATCTGGTGCAGCGGGATGTCGAGCCGTTCTGAGTAGATCGCCAGCGTGTCGGCGTCGTTGCTTTCGCAGGCGAGGGCGAGTTGCAGCATCGTGGCTTCCGGCGCGGGCTGGCCGGACAGGGCACGTGCAGCGGCGGGCGGCAGGGCGAGCCTGCGGACAAGACTTTCCAGCGGCAATCCCAGCGCATGCGGCGCTACCGACAGCAGACCGATCTCGAACGCGGTGGCGGCGCTTTCGGCGGGGGCGCCCAGGCGCGCGATCTTGCCGAGGAAGAGCGCGCGGGTGAGCGCGGCAATGGCATGCTGGCGCGCCTCTTCGCCGGGCTGGGTGCCGGCGAGCGCCAGCAGCGCCGCGACACGGCCGGCGCGTTGTCTGCCCAGCATGACCAGCGCATGGGCAGCGGATTCGGCCGGCCGGTTGAGTCCGCCCGCCTGCGAATTGGCGATGGCGAGCAGGCGCGGTGCCAGGTTCGGGTTGAGGTGGAAGAAGGAAATCAGGGTTTCCAGCGATTGTCCGCGTGACAGGGCCAGCAGATCGATCCGCATTGCCTGTTCCTGTGTCCCACCGTCCGACGCGACGTCTTCGGACAGGGGCGCGCTTTTGAACCAGGTGCGCAAAGGCCAGCGCCGGTTCGCCGGATTGGCGGTGCCTTCGACGACGAGTTGCGCACTGCCCTGCGGCAGGACGGAATCAGCGCGGCAGGCAAGGTAGGGCCAGGCGGATGCGCTGTCGCGCACCAGGGAATGGTCGTCATTGAGGGTGGGGCAAAAAGTCAGGCCGGCCTCCTGCAGCGCCAGCGCGCGCGCGAACTGCCGCTCGTCGTCGAGTTCGATGCGCCAGACGATGCGTGGGTGATCGATCTCGCGCAGCACGTCGCTGAAGAGCATGTCCTGGCTGATGTGCACCAGCAGGGGCAGCGAGCCGGCCGCGCCATCCTGCACCAGGGAAAACAGGCCGGTCAACAGCATATCTTCGTCCATTCGCCGCAATTCCGCCGGCGCGCCGGGAGGGGCAATCTGTCCGCGCAGGACCAGTTGGTGCGCGACCAGGGTCGAGCCGCGGTCGAACAGGGGGTCGAAGGAAAGAAAGCGTGCCCGCAGATCCTTCTCGCGCGTCGGTGCATTGCTGTTCACGCCCAGCATCTGGGTCACGACGACGGGCGATTCGGAAGTACCGGTGTTGATGCCGCCGCCGACGATGCGGGAGGGATGGGGGTCGTCCGTGTGCATCATGGAAAAGAGGAAAATTTTTGTAAGCGCATTCTAGCCCGCGAACCCATGTGAACGCATATCGGGCAAGATGGCGTGCAGGAATCCCCCATCCGTTTCATCAGAGGAGAACGCAGCGTGCATCGAACCATTCTGAACCGTCTGCTTGCGGGCGCCTTGCTCGTCCCGTGTGCCGCATTGGCCGCCCCGCGTGGCGAAACCGTGACCGGCGTCGCCGACCAGCAGGGGGTGGCGCTCACGATCTACAACGACAATCTGGCGCTGGTCAAGGACGCGCGCAGGGTCGAGCTGGGGCGTGATCTCAACCGTCTCGCCTGGCGCGAGGTGTCGGCGCAGATGCGAGCGGAGACCGCGCAACTGCGCAATGTCTCGAACCCGGCCGGCTTGCGCCTGCTGGAACAGAATTTCGATTTCGATCTGCTGACGCCGGGCAAACTGCTCGACAAATACATCGGCCGAGAAGTGGCCGTGATTCGCACGAATCCGGCGACCGGGGCTGAAACCCGTGAAGCCGCCACGGTGCTCTCGACCAACAATGGCGTCGTGCTGAAATTTGCCGACCGCATCGAGACCGGCGTGCCCGGCCGAATCGCCTTCCCGGGCGTGCCCGAGACCTTGCGCGACAAACCGACCCTGGTCATTTCGCTCCTGAATCCGTCACCGGGCTCGCAGAATCTGGAACTGTCGTATCTCACCGGCGGTCTGTCCTGGCGCGCGGATTACGTCGCCGAACTCGACGCCGACGACCGTGCGCTCGACCTCAACGGCTGGGTGACGCTCACCAACCAGAGCGGCGCGGCCTACCCCAACGCCAGATTGCAACTGGTGGCCGGCGACCTCAACCGGGTGCGCGAGGCGCAGCCGCTGACGCGGGCGATGATGGTGATGGCTGCCAAGGTCGCCGATGCGGCCGAGATGCAGCAGGAATCGCTGTTCGAATACCACCTGTACACGCTACAGCGGCCCACCACGCTGGCAGAAAACCAGACCAAGCAGGTGGCGCTGTTGTCGGCGACCCGTGTCCCGGTGAACAAGGAATTCCTGCTCGCAGGTGCGAACCATTACTACTCCGGCCAGTACAGCGACCTCGGGCAGAACCTGAAGGTCGGTGTGTTCGTGGACTTCCGGAACAAGGGCGAGAACCTGGGCATTCCCCTGCCCAGGGGGATTATCCGTGTCTACAAGAAGGACAGCCAGGGTAACGCGCAGTTCGTAGGCGAGGATCGCATCGACCACACGCCGAAGAACGAGAACGTGCGCCTGAAGCTGGGCGACGCCTTCGACGTGAACGCCAACAGGAAGCAGACTGCGTTCCAGAAACTCGCCGGCACCAGCCGCTACAACCAGGTATTCGAATCGGCCTACGAAATCGTGCTGAAGAACGCCAAACCGGAAGCCGTGACGGTGACGGTGCGCGAACCCGTGCCGGGCGACTGGACGATGGTGAGCGAATCGCAACCGCACGTCCGGGCTGCGTCGGGCACGGCGGAATGGAAGGTGCACGTGCCCGCCGACGGCCAGGCGACGCTGAGTTACCGGGTGCGCGTCAGATACTGAGACTGCGCCGCCGGCGGATGTCGGCGATGAGGCCCAGTGTCGAGCCGTCGTGTTCGCCGAGCGTCCGCGCCGAACCCAGCGCCTCGCGGATCGGTGGCGCGAGCTGCTTGCCCAGTTCCACGCCCCATTGATCGAAACTGTTGATCTGCCAGATTGCGCCCTCCACGAACACCTTGTGCTCGTAGAGGGCGATCAGCATGCCCAGGGTATGCGGGTCGAGTTTCTGGTAGAGCAGGGTGTTGCTCGGGCGATTGCCCGGAAAGACCTTGTGCGGAGCCAGCGCTTTCGCTGCCTCGCGGCCCATACCTTGGGCGATCAGCTCGGCCTCGATCACCGCGCGTGGCTTGCCCTTCAGTAGTGCCTCGGTCTGCGCCAGGCAGTTGGCGAGCAGCCATTCGTGCTGGTCGGCGAGCGGCGTGGGGTTGACCGCGGCAACCAGGAAATCGGTGGGGATGAGCCGCGTGCCCTGGTGTACCAGCTCGAAGAAGGCGTGCTGGCCGTTGGTGCCGGGGGCGCCCCAGACGATGGGGCCGGTGTTGTAGACGACCCGCTTGTTGTCACGGCTGACGTTCTTGCCGTTCGATTCCATGTCGAGCTGCTGCAGGAAAGGCACGAGCAGGTGCAGGCGCTGGTCGTAGGGAAAAATACCGTAGGTGTCGGTGCCCCAGAAATTGGCGTACCAGATGCCGAGCAAACCGAGGAGGGCCGGCATGTTCGCTTCCAGTGGCGCCTCCTTGAAGTGGGTGTCCATCGCGTGCGCTCCGGCGAGGAGGGCCTGGAAATTGTCCCAGCCGATCTGCAGGGCAATCGACAGACCGATCGCCGACCATAGCGAATAGCGGCCGCCGACCCAGTCCCAGAAGATGAACATGTTTTCTCGGTCGATGCCGAAAGCCTCGACCGCCTGCGCGTTCGTCGAGAGCGCGACGAAATGGCGTGCGACCGCTGCCGGCACGCGTAGCGCGGCCAGCAGCCAGGCCTTGGCCGAGTTGGCATTGGCCAGGGTCTCCAGCGTGGTGAAGGTCTTGGAGGCGACGATGAAGAGCGTGGTCTCGGGGTCGAGTCCCTTGAGAGTGGTGGCGAGGTGCGCGGGATCGAGGTTGGAGACGAAATGCACGCGCACGTTTTCCACCGCGTAGTGGTCGAGCGCGGCGCACACCATCGCGGGGCCGAGGTCGGAACCACCGATACCGATGTTGACGACGTCGCGTATTGGCTTGCCGGTATGGCCGTGCCAGCTGCCGTTGTGGACCGATTCGACGAAACGCTGCATGCGGCCCAGCACGCGGGCGACTTCGGTCGTGATATTCGTGCCTTCGACGACGAGCGGCAGGTGCGCCGGCGCGCGCAGCGCAGTGTGCAGCACGGCACGATGCTCGGTGAAGTTGATCCGCGTGCCGCGAAACATGTCGTCGCGCAGGGCCTCGACCCCGGATTCGCGCGCGAGCCGGGTGAGCAGACCCAGGGTTTCCGCCACGATGCGGTTTTTCGAATAGTCCAGCAGCAGGTCGCCGCAGTGCAGCGAAAAACGTTCGAAGCGGTGTGCATCCTCGCGAAACGCGGTACGCATGTCGAAGCCGCGCATCGAGCGGCGGTGCGTCGTCAGGGCTTTCCAGGCGGGAAGATGGGTGAGCGAAGTCATGAGCGGAAGGTGTGGGCTCGGGAAACGGAAGGTATCATACGGCTTCCATCAACCTATTCGCCCCGGCATCGGGGCTTCGATATGTCCAGGGTCACACGCAACAAGCTTGTTTTCATCACCTATTCCATCCTCGATTCGCGCGGCATGGTCGTCGAACAGCATGACATTCCCGTCGGCTACGTGCAGGGCGCCAACAGCGGCATCCTGCCGGCCATCGAATCGGCCGTGGACGGATGTGGCATCGGCGACCGCGTCGAGATCGCCCTGTCGCCCGAAGAGGGGTATGGCCTGCGCGACGAAAGCCTGGTTTATGTGGAAGAACTCGACAACGTGCCGCCGGAATTCCGCCGTCTCGGTGCCGAGGTCATGTTCGAGAACCAGGCCGGCGAAACCAGGGTTTTCTACGTTACCGCGATCGCGGACGGCAAGCTCACGCTCGACGGCAATCCCTCGCTGGCGGGGCAGGGCGTGACCTGTCTGGTGAACGTGACCGATATTCGTGATGCGACGCCGGAGGAAATCCGCAACGGCCGCCCGCTCGATGCGCGCGCGGGAACGGTGCATTAATGCGCACAGGCAGTGTGTCCATGAAAAAAGCCGGGCTGCCCCGGCTTTTTTCATGCGGCGTGTGACGGTTTATTTTGCGGGACAGGCCTGGTCGCCCGGAATCTTGCCCGGCAGGCGCAGGAAGGCCTCGAAAGGACCCATCACGCTCATCGCTTCCACTTTCGGGCCCCCGAACTTGAGGCGGCCGAACATCATGGCCTTCATTGGGCCATATTCGCCGGCACCCATTTCGTTCCATTTCTCGGTCTTGGCGTGCATGACGTAATCCACGGCCAGGTCGAGCTTGGGATTCTGTACGCTGCCGCCGTAGGCACACATGGCCTTGCCATCCTTGGGGACGATCTTCATTTCTGTCATCGTCGCCTCACCACAGTCGGTGCGGTACAGATGGATGATCTTGTAGCCGCGGCCAGCGTCGTTCTTGATCCATTTCTCGGCCAGGCCGTTGGTCAGTATGGCATCCTTGTTCCAGGCATCACAGGCCTGGGCGGTCCATTCGGCCGACATCAAGGGGGCGGCGTGGGCGACGCCGGCGAATGCGGCCAGCAGGGCCGCGGCGATGGTTGCGTGTTTCATGGCACTCCTCCTAATTGGACTTGGGGTACAGCTTGGTGTGGGCGAAGATGAAAAATTCTCCGAGGCTGAACGGTAATCATGCCGTCCGCGCTTGTCAATGCGGCAGACGGTTTTTTACGAATCCGTACAGCCAGGTGCCGTGCAGGGCACCGGCCAGGGCGGCCAGCGCGCCGATGGAGCCCATGCCGACCAGCGAGAAGATAGGGCCGGGGCACAGGCCGATCACGCCCCACCCCAGGCCGAAGATGAAACCGCCCAGAATGTAGTTGGCGCGGCCCGGCTCCTTCTGCGGGATGACGATGGCTTCGCCGTCGAGCGTGAGCAGGCGCCCGTAGCGTTTGAGCAACAGCACGCCGGTGAGCCCCGTGGCGATCGCGCTCATCATGATGCCGTACATGTGGAAGGACTGGAAATAGAACATTTCCATGATGCGGTACCAGGAAGCCGCCTCGGACTTGATCATGACGAATCCAAAGGCCAGGCCGGCGATGAGGTAGGGCAAAAAGCGCATGGCGGTTTACCAGAAGATGGAAAACAGGTGCGGGGTGACGAGGTGCGCGGTGAGAAGCCCACCGGCGAAGATGCCGAGCACCGCGAACAGCGATTGCAGTTGCAGGGTGGACAGGCCGGTAATCGCGTGCCCCGAGGTACAGCCGCTCGCATAGCGGGTGCCGAAGCCGACCAGGACACCGCCACCGAACATGACGACGATCGACAGCCAGGTGAGATCGAACAGTACGGGCGGCAGGAAGCCGCCGGCAATCGGCACGTTCCAGTTGGAGAACATGGTCAGAGCGGCGACCGAGAGGTCGACGGGGTTGGGGTTGGCGAAGACGACGCCTGCGAAAAAGCCGCCGAGAATGGCGCCGAGTGCGAACACCAGGCTCCAGCTATGCTCGCGCCAGTTGTACTGGAAGAAATCGACCCCTACCGCTTTTGGCTGGCTGATTGCGCACAGATGCCGCAGGTTGGAGGATATCCCGAACGAGCGGTTGCCGATCCACAGCATGAGCGGCACCATGAAGCCGATCAGTGGGCCCGAAACGTACCAGGGCCAGGGCGCATAGAGCCAGGCGAAGAAACCGTCCATTTTTCTCTCCGATGCGACGAACGCGTTATTGATAAATTTGTACTACCCGGTGCAAGGCTAGCATTTTTACTTATGCGGTGTCGATAGGCTTTCCTCGACCAGCCGGATGCGCCGCGCGAGTGCCTGCGCTGCGGTGGCGTCACCGCGGGCGACAGCCTGTTTTTCCTCGAGCTTGAGGTAGGTCAGCAGGGGCTGCCGCCAGCCTCGTGCCGAGGCTGTTTCGGCGGCGAGTTCGAAGGTCGTGGTATCCGCTTCGCCGCGCTGCGCGATGAGGCTTGCGGCAAGCAGACGTGCGAGGGGGTCGGCGATAGCCGCCACCGCGGCCGGGCGCGCGGCGGGCGGGGCGGCGACGAGATCGCGGTGCTGCGGCGGCAGACTGTCGGGGTCGAGTTGCTGCCAGTCCAGGGTCAGGAAACGGTAGTACGCCGCGTCGGCGGGGACGGGTTCGAGCGGGGCGAGTTCGGTGTATTCGGCGCAGGCATCGTCGATCAGCATGGCGCGCCGGATCGCACAGCGGACCAGCCACAGGTGCGCGGTGTCGGCGATGCGTCCAGCGCTGCCGGTGGCGGCGACCGCCTGGCGGAAGTAGCGTTCGGCCAGCAGATTCTCGCCGGCGAGCGCGTGCTGCTGGTAGCGTGCGACGAGATCGGCGGCGTCGCTCTTCCAGACAGGGGGCGGCAGCCCGCCGCTGCCGCAGGCGGCGAGCAGGAGCATGGCGGCGCAGGCAAGCGCTCTTTTCATGGCAGCTTCACCTCGGGGTCCCGCGCGAACGGCCATTTACGGTTGATCTCGTTGACCAGCGCGTTGGTCTTCCGCACGGCGTCGTCGATTTCAGCGCGCAGGCTGGCGATATCGTGTGTGCCTTCCTTCACGTCGGCGGATATGGCGACCGCGTTGCTCATCAGGGCGTCGACTTTTTTCAGGCTAGACTGGGCGTCACCGAGCATCGAACGGACTTGGATCAACGATTCCCGGGTCTGCTCGGCCATGCCATCCGACGCGAAAAGCCACGCGTCGGTGCGGGTGGCCATGCCGTCCATTTTCAGCGCCAGACCGTCGAGCCGGGTGATGAGATCGCGTGTCCTGGCGAGAGAGTCGGTCACGGTGCGGGCATGGCCGGGCGTGCCGAGCACGCCTTCGAGCATGCCGTATTCGCCGGTCATGCGGCCGGTCACGGTTTTCACGTCGGCGAGCGCGGCATTGATTTCGCCGTCCTGGCGGGTGATGTGCTCGACGTTGGCGAGGATGGCCTTGACCCGATCCACTAGCACGGGGATTTCCTTGCTGACGTCAGAGACGAGCAGCAGCATGGTCGAGTTGTCCGGCAGCGCGGGCGCTTTCAGATCGGGCGAGTCGACGCGTATCCTGGCGCTGCCGACCAGGGGTTTGTCGAGAACGAAGCTGCTGTTCTGCCTGAGCCAGCGCGCGTTGCGCGCCAGCAGTTCGACGTTGACGATGATGCCGCCGTTGTCGTTGAGTTCGAGTGAGGCGACGCTGCCGATCTCGATTCCGGAAAACGCCAGCGGCACACCTGGCGCCACGCCGTCCGCGCTGGCGGCGGCGAGCTTCAGGCGATAGGTGTCCTCGAATACGCCGCGCGCGTAAAGCAGCCAGACGACGAAGGCGGCGATCAGCAGCAGGACGACGGCGGCGAACAGGCCCACCTTGAAGTGAAACGGATTTTTCGGGGCTGCGGTCATTGCGTGTAAAGCGCCTGATTCCAGGCGAAATCGTAGATTTCCCAGGTGCCGGTCATTTCCGGCCGCGCGGCGAGCCGGCGGATGAAGTCGGGATGGTTGACATCGTAAAGCATGGCGCCGGGGCGGTCGATGAGCAGACGCGGCCGGCGGAGCATCAGGGCGCGGGCAAGCTGCACGACGAAGCGCTGCGCCGGCGTCATGTCCGGGTCACGCAGCGGCGCGATGGCGGCGTGCCCCAGGGCTTCGAGCATGACCTGCGCCTGACGCGCCGATTCCGCCGCGCCGAAGTGCCGCCGATAGAGCGGGATCAGTGCGACGTTGTCGAGCGCGGACAGGTTGGCGCGCAGCGGCAGTTCGGGTGCGACCCGCGCGACCTCGTCCGGCAGCGCTGCCACCGCCGTGTGCAGCGCGTCGCGGTCGGCAAAGGTGGTCAGATGTATTTGAGCGCCAATGACAGCACCTCGATCGCGACGATGGCGAAGAATACCCGCATCATGCCGCGCAGCACGGAGACGGGCACCATGAACATCTTTTTCGGCGTTTCCAGGCCCGCGGTCACCGGAATCAGCGTCACCGCCAGGCCGAACAGCGCGCATTTCACGGTAAGGCCGGCGACGATGCGGAAATCGAAGATCTTGGCCACCGTGGCAGTGAAGGGTTCGAATCCGGCCATGCTCGGGCCGTAGATCGACAGATAGGCGAGAAAGAGCGCGAGCAGCCCCGCCAGGCTCGCCAGCGCGACGACGGAGACCACACCGCCGATGAGCCGCGGCAGGAACTCGAACTGCATCGGCGGAACCTTGCAATGCGCGAGCGCGTCCAATTCATTGTTCACCTGCATCAAGGCAACCTCGGTGTTGATGGCGCTGCCCGAGCGCAAGGCGATGAAAAGCGCGGTGAGAAAGGGTAGCAGTTCCAGCACCAGCACGCGGATCGCCATTTCGGTGGCGAACGCGGTGAGACCGAAATCGCGCGCGGTCGAAAGGATGATGCTGACGATCAGCCAGGAAATCACGAGCGCGTAGCCGAGGAAAACATGCAGGATCTGCACAGCCGTGAAGTAGATCTGCTTGACGACCACGTCGAAGGTGGCGCGATTCCAGGTGGCGCGGTCGGCAAGCTGCGACACGGCGCGCGCCAGGAAGGAAAACATGCCGCAGGCGACGGCGTTCCAGCCGGCGAGCTTGGCGCCAAGCGACTCGATGGAGGCCACGAGAACATTCATGGCGGCATCTTAACTTCATCGCTGCGACTTGCGCCATCGAACGTCCGCCCCTACAGTTCCGCCAATCCGAGGAGAGTACCCATGAAGAAATCCATGCCCCTTGCGCTGACGGCCCTGATGCTGCCCCTGCTGACGGTGTCGGCACTTGCGGCCTCCGGCACCGTACTGCGCAACGAGAAGCTGTATGCCAAGCCGAGCGCCACCGCCGCAGCCACCGGCAGTGTCGCCAAGGGCGCGAACGTCGAAGTCCTGTCCAGGCAGGGCGGCTGGCTGCGCGTATCCGCCGGCAGAACCACGGGCTGGATTCGCCTGCTGTCGGTGCGCGTCGGCGGTGGCGGCAGCGGCGGCGCCGGTCTGGGCGACGTGGTCGGGGTGGCGACCACCCGTTCCGACCCGAGCCGTGTCGTCGCCGTGGCCGGATTGCGCGGCCTGAACGACGAAGACCTGAAACAGGCACACTTCAACGCGGAAGAATTGCAACGTCTGGATGCGCTGGCCGTATCCGCCGCGCAGGCCTCGCACTTCGCCACGGAGGGCGGGTTGGCGGCGGTATCGGTTCCGGCACTGCCGCGTCCCGGTGCGGCCGGCAATGCATCCTCTTCGTCGTCGAGCTGGGGAGAAAAATGATGAACAGACACGCATTCGTGCTTGCCCTGATGCTCGCATTCGCGGCGCCGGGCGCGCAGGCCTTCGATTTCGGCAAACTGCTGAAGGACCGCATCGACCAGGAACTGGGGCGTGCGCCGGCCCCGCAAACGGCTCCGGCACAGAACGCTGCCGCCGCCCCGCCGCCGCCCGCCGCCGGCAAGATCGACCCCTTCCAGATTGGCAGTGCGCTTTTTGCCGGCCAGTCGACCGAGGAAGAAAACCGCATCGGCCGCCAGATTGCCGGCAACCTGCTCGGCGCGGTGCCGCTGGTGCGCGACGAGGCGTTGCAGCGCTACGTCAACCAGGTCGGCGAATGGGTGGCGCAGCAATCCGGCCGCCGCGACGTGACCTGGCGCTTCGGCGTGCTCGACACCGACGACATCAACGCTTTCGCCGCGCCGGGCGGATACATTTTCGTTACCAAAGGCCTGTACCGGCTGCTCGACAACGAAGCCGAGCTGGCAGGCGTGCTGGGCCACGAAATCGCGCACGTCACGGAAAAACACCACCTCAAGGTGCTGCGGCAATCGACCCTGATCGGCGCCCTGGGCCAGGCTGTCAGCGGCAAGGCCCAGGGCAGCGACCCGCTGGTGCAGAACCTGATTGGCAATGGCGCCGAGATCATGGCGCGCGGTCTCGACAAGAACGCGGAATACGAGGCCGACCGTATCGGCATGGTGTATGCCGCGCGTGCGGGCTACGACCCCTGGGGGCTGCCCACCGTGTTGCAGGACATGGCGGCGCTGCCGGCCAAGGATAGCCGCACCAGCCTTCTCTACAAGACGCATCCGCATCCGGCCGACCGTCTGGCGGAACTCGGCAACGCCGTGGGCGAACGCATGGACGGCGTCACGGGCAAGGAGCTTTCCGGGCGCTTCTACCGCATCAAGTGAAGCGCGCCGTTTCCCGCTCGACGCAGGCGGCGCTTTCCGCGCTGTTCGTGCTGTTGCTCGCGGCGCACGTCGCGGGTCTGATGCCGATTCCCCCGATCGCGCGTGCCGAGGCCTGGCTATATGACGCCTGGCTCAAACACGACGCCCCGACCGGGGCGGATGACCGCATCGCCATACTGGACATCGACGAAGCCAGCCTGAAATCGGTCGGCCGCTGGCCGTGGAACCGCGAAGTGATGACCCGTCTGGTCGAACAACTGTTCGACCATTACGGCGTTGCCGCGCTCGGCTTCGACGTGGTCTTCGCCGAACCCGACGACAGTTCGGGGCTGGCGCAAATGCGCCGGCTCGCCACGCACGAACTGACTGCAAGCCGCGATTTCCGCGCTGTGCTCGACCGGCTCGCGCCGCGACTCGACTACGATGCCCGCTTCGCCGCCGCGCTGGCCGACCGGCCGGTATCGCTCGGTTATTACTTCATCCCTGCCGGCTACGCGTCGGCGCGCACCGGGCAACTGCCGCCACCTTCGCTGCCTCGAGACGCCTTCCGTCCATTGCAGCCGGGCGAGCCGGCGGCCGGTTATGGCGCCAACCTGCCCGCCTTCCAGCAGGCCGCGCCGGGCGCGGGCTTTTTCAACATGCGCGCCGACGCCGACGGCGCGGCGCGGCGCATGCACCTCGTCGCCCCCTTTGCCGACGGTTATTACTTCTCGCTCTCCGCATCCACCCTAGGCGCCGCTTTCGGCGGAGATGCGCCGCAGGCGGGGGTCGAGACCCGGCGCTTCGCCGGCCGGGATTTCCGTACCCCCTGGATCGAAGTCAGCGGCCTGCGCGTGCCCTTGTCGGCCGACGGCAGCGTGTATGTGCCATATCGCGCCGGCTCGCCTTTTCCCTACATATCGGCGGCGGATGTGCTTGCCGGCAAGACGCCTGTCGCGCAACTGGAAAACCGCATCGTGCTGGTCGGCTCGACCGCGCCGGGGCTGGCCGATCTGCGCGTCACGCCCTTTTCGGGCACTTTCCCCGGCGTTGAAATCCATGCACACCTCATCGCGGGCATGCTCGACGGCGCGACGCGCAGCACCCCGCCGTGGGCAGACGATGCGCGGCTTGCCGCCGTGCTCGTGCTTGGCGTCGTGCTCGCCGTTCTGCTGCTGCGTTTTGGCCCGGGCGTCGGGCTGGTCGCCACGCTCGCGCTGCTCGCCGCGCTCTTCGCCGCCTATGTCGCCGCCTGGCGGCAGGGATGGGTGGTGCCGCTTGCTGCGCCCATGCTCACGGTATTCGGTCTGTATGCGCTCAATACCGCCTACGGCTTTTTTGCCGAATCGCGCAACAAGCGGCAGATGACACGGCTTTTCGGCCAGTACGTGCCCCCCGAGCTCGCCGTCGAAATGAGCCGCGATCCCGCGCACTACACCATGGACGGACAGTCGCGCGACATGACCGTGCTCTTTTCCGACATCCGTGGCTTCACCGATTTTTCCGAGAAACTGCCGCCGGCTGAACTCGCCGAAGTGCTCAATGCCTATCTGTCGACCATGACGCGGATCGTGCAGCAGCAGCGCGGCACCATAGACAAATACATCGGCGACGCCATCATGGCGTTCTGGAACGCGCCGCTGGACCTGTCCGATCACGCGGCACGCGCCGTCTCCACCGCGCTCGCCATGCAGGCCGCGCTGCCGCAGTTGAACCACGAATTTGCTGCGCGCAACTGGCCCGAAGTGAAAATCGGTGTGGGGGTGAACACCGGACGCATGAGCGTAGGCAACATGGGCTCCGAATTCAGGATGTCGTACACCGTCATGGGCGACGCGGTGAACCTGGGCTCGCGCCTCGAAGGCATCACCAAGCAATACGGCGTCGGCATCCTGGCCACCCAGGCCACGGTCGAGGCCGATATGCAGCATGCGTTCATGAAGATCGACGACGTGCGCGTCAAGGGCAAGGAAAAACCCGTTGCCATCTATGAACCCCTGGGCGACAAAACCGGGCTGGAGCCGGCAGTCCGGCAAGCGGCGGACGATTTCGAGGCGGCGTTCGCCCGTTACCAGAAGCAGGACTGGGCGGGCGCCGAAGCGGCGCTCGTCGCACTCAATGCCCGCGCGCCGCGCAAACTGTACGACATCTACCTTGAACGCATCGCGCACTTCCGCGCCGCGCCGCCGCCCGCAGACTGGGACGGCGTGTTCGTCTACACCACCAAATGAGCATGAAACTCACCGTACTCGGGTGCAGCGGCGGCATCGGCAGTGGCCGCCACACCACCTGCCTCAAGATCGACGACGACGTGCTGATCGACGTGGGCACGGGCGTGACCACGCTCGACTTCGACGCCTTGCGCCGAATCGACCATGTGTTTCTCACCCATGCCCACCTCGACCATATTCTCGGCCTGCCCCTGCTGCTCGACAGCGTCGGCGACCTGCGCGCGGCCCCGGTGACCGTGCATGCGTTGCCAGAGGTGCTGGAAGTCCTAGCGCGGCATCTGTTCAACTGGCAGCTATGGCCTGATTTCCGCGAAATCCCCCGGCCGGATGCGCCATGGCTGCGTTTTGATCCCCTGCCGTTGGGGGGCGAGTGTGTGCTGGCGGGCCGCAGCTTCCGGCCGCTGCCCGTCAACCATGTGGTACCGGCCTGCGGTTACAGCCTGACGGATGCGGGCGGCAGCCTGGCGTTCAGCGGCGATACCACGCGCAGCCAGGCGTTCGTGTCTGCGCTCAACGCGCTGCCCGATCTGCGTCACCTCATCATCGAGACCTCATTTGAAAACGCGCTGGCCGATATTGCGCGAGCCTCGAAACACCACTGGCCGGATTCTCTTGCAGCGGAACTGGCCGGCCTGCGGCACAGGCCTGAAGTCTGGATTACCCACCTGAAGCCAGGCAACGAGGCGGCGATCCTGGCCGAATTACGTACAGCGCTGCCCGCGCGGCGTCTCTCGGCCCTGCAACAGGGACAGACGCTGGAAATCTGATCGGCCTCTCAGCCCGGCGCAAAGCGCGCCAGCTGGGCGGCGAAATCCGCGCCCTGCCATCGGGTGTAGTCGTCGCGGTTGAACAGCGTGCGGCACCCGCCATTTCGCTCCAGCCGGAGCGCCGGCAAACGTCGTCCAGACGGGGACTGTCCTGCGGCGCACGCGCCACGCACAGCAGGCTGCCGCACGTGTAGATCGGGTTATAGGGCGGGGCTTCCCGGTGCAGGCGGGCGCGAGCGTTTGCGGCTGTTCGCGCGCGGGCGCGGAAACCAGCAGACCGTGCAGTCTTGCGAACGGAAACTTGTTGCAGAGCAGGCGGGCAAGCACCGCCGAAAAAGTCTGTTCGAGGTCGGTAAGCGCGGCGAAGGGAGAGGACATGGCATGGCCGGGCCCAGAGGTGCCCGACTATACCAAGCGGGCCATGCCGGATCGGCGTCGACCCGCCCAAAGCAAGACAGGCTGCCCTCCTGCGAAGGCAGCCTGTCCAGGTGGGGGCGAACGGTTCAGCCGAAGGAGTCGGCGACGATGCTCTTGTGCCAGCCCTGGGCGTAGCCCGCTTCCTGGCTGCGCTGTTGCAGGCTGGCGTCGGCAGGGCTCAGGCCGCCTGCGCCTTTGACGCCATGCAACTGGCCGTCTTCGCCCAGACGATAGACGCCGGCGATGCTGATGCCGTAATCCGGCGCAACCAGGCTGTAGCAGGTGTTGACGTGCGACGGCGTGGGGGGCGGCACGCCCCGGAACAGCGACACGATGGCGGCGGCGGTCATCTTGGCGATGTTGTTGGCGGTATGGCCGGACTTGGGCAGCGCGCCAGCGATCGAGGCGTCGCCGATCACGTGAATGTTCGGCACCTGCGTCGATTCGAAAGTGAGCTGGTTCACCGGGCACCAGCCGCTGGCGTTGGCGAGTCCGGTGTCCACCGCCAGTTGCGGCGCGCGCTGGGCCGGGATGATGTTGACCACCCCGGCTTTATGCGTGCCGCCGCTGGCCGTGTGGACGGTCAGGGATTTGGCGTCGACGCGCACGACCTTGCCGCCGCTGGTGGCGGGTACCCATTCGATCATGTCGGGGTAGAGCTGGTCCCAAGCTTGGGTGAACAGCGCCTGTTTCGAGAAATTGTCCTTGGAGTCGAGGATGAGGATCTTCGACTTGGGTTTTTGCGTCTTGAAGTAGTGCGCGATCATGCTCACACGCTCGGGCGGGCCGGGCGGGCAGCGGAACGGCATGGGCGGTGCGCTCATGAGGAAGGTGCCGCCGTCGGGCATGGCCTGCAACTGCTTCAGCAACAGCGCGGTCTGCGGGCCGGCTTTCCAGGCGTGCGGCATGATCTGGGCGGCGGCTTCGTCATAGCCTTCGATGTCGCCCCAACGGAAATCGATGCCGGGCGACATGACGAGTCGGTCGTATGCCACGGTTTTGCCGCTGGCCAGCGTGACCACGCGCTTGCCGGCATCCACACCCACCACCCGGTCGGTGATGACGTTGACGCCATGTTTGTCGCGCAGGGCGGAATAGGTTTGTGTCAGGTCGTCGAGCGTGCGCATGCCGGCGAATACCCAGTTGCTGCCCGGGCAGGTGACGTATCGCGCGTTCTGTTCGACCAGCGTGACATCCAGTGTGGCATCGTACAGACGCAGGTATTTGGCACAGGTGGCCCCGCCGAATCCGCCGCCGACGACGACGACGCGCGGTGCAGCCTTGGCTGGCGCGCTGCTGCTGCCGGCAACCGGCGCGGTCTGGCAGCCGGTCAGCCACAGGGTGGAGAGGGCACCGCTCGCACCGAGCAGTTTCACGAATTGTCTGCGCGTGAATGGTGTCATGCTCATTTCCCTTTCTTTTGCAGGCCGGCGAGATAATTCGCGGCTTCGACGATTTCCTCGTCGGTATAGGCGCTGGCGTGGCGACCCATGATGGTGGAGTAGCGCTGGCCGGCCTTGTAGGCCTTGAGCGTTTCGATCATGCGCTCGGCCGGAATGTAGTCGATGCTCGGAATGGTGCTGGGGCTCACGCCGTGGGTGCCGTGACAGGTGTAACAGGTGCTGGCGATGACTTCGCCGCGCGAAATGGTCTGGGCACAGGCCGCGCTGCTGGCCAGCAGCGCCAGCGCGGCAAGCGCCAAATGGGCATGACGGTTCATGGTTGCGGGGTCTCCTGGTGGGACTACAGATCGACGCCAAACTGGGTGTCCGACCCCAGCTTGCGTTCCTTGGCACCGGCCTTGTAGGCGTTCAGCGATTCCCGCTGAGCGCGTTCGAGCGCGGCTTCCTGCTCTTCCTTCTCCTTGAGCTCGGCCTGACGCCGCAGCTCGGATTCGGCAGCCCGGGCGGCCGCTTCCTTGCGGGCCTTTTCCTGCGCGGCGGCGAGCGCTTCGCGCTGGCGGGCTTCCTTCACGGCGGCAAGCGCTGCACGGTCCTTCTCAGCCTGCTGGCGCGCACGCCGCGCTTCGGCATCGCGTTCCTCAGCCTGGCGCGATTGCAGCGCGGCGCGTTCACGACGCAGCCGCTCCAGCCGTTCCTGGATGTCTTTCTGCAATTGCTGGCCGGTCTGGCGCATGCGTTCGCCGGCCGCCTTCAGGCTGTCGTCCGATACGTCGGATTCGGCGCGCACACTGCCCGACAGCAGGCTGGCTGCCAGGCAGAGGGCGACAACGGGCAAGGTAGGGCGTTTCATGCGTAACTCGGCCAGTGAATCGGACACGACCGGAGCAGGCACAGGCTTACCCCGATCACTTCAGGGGTAACTACGGACAGGAGGGCGGCGGACTTTAATCCGCCGTGGGGTGGGGGCTCGGACTCAGAGTTCGCCGTTGGCACCGGCCCGCATCACGCTGTCGAGCTT